>NZ_CANBCQ010000076.1 GCF_947367125.1 uncultured Lactobacillus sp. | reverse complement strand
TTGGCTTGATCGACCTGATCGCCTTCATCATCATTCTTCTTCAGGTCAAACATTGCCTTGATCGAAGTAGTTGAAGGCGGCGTATCTGGCTTTTGTTCAGGAGCGAAGCTCCAAGTTTTAGTAATCTTATCAGATGGAACAGCAACAAAGGAAACAGTATCTTGGGAGTTTCCACTGTCAGCATTGTACATTGGTGCTTTCAAAGATCGACCTGTAACTGTCATGCTAAGACTACCTTTGCCACTTGCAGGATCAGTTAATTTAACCTTAATAGCATAATTAGCCTTAGCCTTATTAGTAACAGCATGACCTTCTTGGGTAGCCGTCATACCCGTAAGCTTTAAAGTACCCTCCCCTGCTTTCTTTTCACCATTTTCGGTTAAAGTAGGCATAATCGTTGCTGTTCCTTCTTCTTTATTTACGTTTGAAGCAGTGAGCTTTAACTTAGTAGCACCAGTATCTTTAATTTTTTTAGCTTCACTTTGAATATAGTTAAAGATCTTATGTGCAGTTGGATTAATCCATTTAATATCTGAACGAATGGCCCCACATGCTAGCCACACAGCTACTTGTGTAGCATATTCTGCTTCAGATGATTTTCCTGGGAACCCCATTTCTTCTGCAGAGTTAGCACCGAAACCAACCATTAAAACTCGCTTAACAGCTTTGGTAGCTTGTTTACCTTTATATTTGGATGTTGTACCAGGGCCAGGGGTAACCTTATTAGGTTCAAGACAATAGAAACGCATATCTCTATCGCCGACTTTACCATGAATACCTTTATGTTGATCTTCCCAGAAACCGCCAGCAATACTGTAAACGCTTGCCATTTGACCTTTACGTTCTCCAAATGAGTTTTGAAGAATTTTAACATTAACGGGAATGGAGTGCACTTCTAAGTAGTGGTGCCCGTCTGCGAAGATTTTTTGACCGCTTTGCATGAAAATTGGCAAAGCCATGCTTAAAGCTGAAAAGAATTTTAAGCCTTTTCGACTTTTGAGTGCGGTATGACTTTTAAAGTCATTATTACTTTCCATATTTTATCTCCTTCTTTGTTGGATTATAAATCACAGATAACCCCCGAAATCTGTATTTTTATCATAAATTTACTTTTGTTTTTTGTAGGGTATCGTTCCGATTTCAGAAAAATTCAACTTTTTTTGAAAAAATCGCAGAGTTTTTATGAAATGCATTTTTTCATCATGTATTATTAATTTAGAAATTGAAATAAGAAATATAGGAGGTAACTAACATGTTACAAAAGAAAAACGTTACTAAATTACTATCAACCATTACGCTTTCATCAGCTCTATTGCTTTCAGCTACAGTTGTTACGGGCAACGAACAAGCCAATGTAGTAGAGGCAAGCACCAGAAGCGTAAAGCTTACTCACAATGCTTATGTTTACAACTACAAAGGCAAGCGTATTAAAGGAGCAAGAACACTCAAAAAAGGCAGAAGTGTAAAAGCTTACCGCACTAAAACAATTCATGGCAAAAAATACTTATACATTGGAAACCATCGCTATATTAATTTAGCCAATATTAAAAAAACTTCTACCAATAAAGTGTTATTTAAAGTAGAAGTAGTTTATCCATCACCTGCGTATAAGTTGCCTAACAAGCGCATCACTAAAACTTTTGTAGACGGCACAGTTAATGTTTATGCAGAAAAGAAAGATAACCGTGGTAAGACATGGTACAAGGTTGGAACTAATAAGTGGATTAATTCAGAGCTAACGCATAAGATAACTGAGAAGTCTCATCAAGAAGCTGAAACTACCACTAACCAAAATGTTAATACAACTCAAAGTACTCAAACTAATTCAACAAATACTCCAAATGCTAATTCAAGCAGTTCTATTCAGCATAATGAAACCACAAATACAAAATTTAATAATGAATATACAAATATTAAGGATTCCGACTTTGCTACCAAATTAGAACAAGAATTTATTGCGCAATTAAATGAATTACGTCAATCAAAAGGACTAAATCCTTTAGCACTTGATACCTCTTTACAAAAGTATGCCAAAACAAGAGCTACCGAAGCGATTACAAGTTTTAGTCATACAAGACCAGACGGAAGCCACACCCAATACGCAGAAGTGCTTGCTGGAGGTGCAGTAGATAATACTGATACCCCATCTGTACAAGCAAAAATTCGTTTAGATAATTTCATTTATCATGATGCAGGCTCAAATTGGGGACACAGAGACATTCTTTTATCTAGTCAATATACAAAAATTGGTGTAGGTATTGCTTGGAATCCAAATTCCAGCAACGGATTCTTAGGATATAGATTGATAGCTAACTTGAAATAGTATCGAGCTTAAATAAGCACCTGGAAATCAGTTCTTTCCAGGTGCTTATTTTTTGCATAAAAATCTGTTGATTTTGACTTAGGTAAATATACCGCAAATATACTTTAATAGTATAAAAAAAGTATATTACGATTAAAGCTCTATAATATAGTGTGTAGACATAAGTAAATAAATATAGTAGAACAGCAAAAGAGAAGTAACACGAAAACTATTGCACATAGTATATAATAATGCTAGAATGAATATAGATTTAATAAAGAAAGAGGTAAACATAATGCCAACAAAAAAAAATAAATTAATGATTGTCTCGAATGATTTGGGATATGGAGAAGTTAAAGCTTCCATTGATGGTGAATATATCAA
>NZ_CANBCQ010000075.1 GCF_947367125.1 uncultured Lactobacillus sp. | reverse complement strand
AAGGTTATTGCTTACGATATCTTCAAGAACCCAGAACTTGAAAAGAAGGGTTACTACGTTGACTCACTTGACGACTTGTACAAGCAAGCTGATGTAATTTCACTTCACGTACCAGATGTTCCAGCTAACGTTCACATGATCAACGACGAATCAATCGCTAAGATGAAAGACGGCGTTGTAATTGTAAACTGCTCACGTGGTCCACTTGTTGACACTGATGCTGTAATTCGTGGTTTGGACTCAGGCAAGATCTTCGGCTTCGTTATGGATACTTACGAAGACGAAGTTGGTGTATTTAACGAAGACTGGGAAGGTAAAGAATTCCCAGACAAGCGTTTGGCAGACTTAATTGATCGTCCAAACGTATTGGTAACTCCACACACCGCCTTCTACACCACTCACGCTGTACGTAACATGGTTGTTAAGGCATTTAACAACAACTTGAAGATGATCAATGGCGAAAAGCCAGATTCTCCAGTTGCTTTGGACAAGAACAAGTTTTAATTAACCTAAATTAAGACAAACTAAAAGACTTGGGAAAAATTACTTCTCAAGTCTTTTTTTGTACTATTTTTTATTAAATTAATCCTAATTGGAAAAATATTGGTATAATTGGAAAACAAAAAATGAGAATAGGATAAATAAAATGTTAAAAAAGAAATCATATTTTTTCTCGCGTGCCGTTGGCGGACTAGCTAATTCCCTCTTCAGCATGGTCTTTATCTGGTGGCTGCAAACTTCCACCAAAAGTTCCTTTGTCGTCGGAATTGCGGAAGCCATCTTTTCCACCACTGCCGCCTTATCAATATTCTACGGCCCCATTATCGATCATTATTCATTCAAAAGGACAAGTTACTATTCAATTCTTGTTCAAACTGTTTTCCTATTTGCCACAACAATTGCAGTTTACCAACTTAGCAAAAGTTATATTTTGGCATTAATCTGCGCAGGAATAGTATCTGTCTGCGATGAATTTTTTAATCCAGCTGATCGGGCTATTTTAAAAGAGACAACTGCTAATGAGCAAGAATTAAATAATTTAATTTCTAAAGTTAGCAACATCGACCAACTTGTGAATGTAGCGGGAACTGCTCTTTCTGGATTTTTATTAACTTTCTTAATTTCGGCTAATGTAATGTTGATCTGCAGTCTACTAAGCCTAATCAGTTTTGTTTTTCTGTTTTACGCTTTAAAAGAAATTAAAGATAGACCTAAAGTCAAAAAAGCAGAGGCGAAATACCTCAATCAAATCCTTAATGGCTACAAATTTATCAAAACAAATTATTTCTTAAGTCATTACTTCTGGTCCTCAATCCTGTATTCTTTTGTGACGCCAGCAATGGCCATTCTGTTGCCAAGAATTGCTCAACAAAATGGTCAAGCGGGACTATACAGTATGTTCTATATCAGTTTTATGATTGGCTTTGTAATAGGTGCAACTATTGCAGGAAGATTATCCGTACGGGTAAAAACAATTGGTTTTACTTGGATAGCTAGTGCAGTACCATTACTTTTGATAATTTTCTTCAGTAACAACTGGCTGGTGTTTACGGGCCTAATTTTCTTATTCGGACTAATGACCAGCATTCACAATATTTTAGCAGAGTCGTTGATCCAAATTACTTCAGATGACGAAATATTAGGCAGAGTGTTAACAACTATTCGTACTAGCACCTCAATTGGAGGACCAATTAGTTCAATCGTGGCCGGGATTTTACTAGATAGCTCCGGTGAAACAGTTTTAATTTTAGCTTGCGGCACAATTATTCTGATAAGCGGACTTAATATTTTCAGAGCGGTTAATGAAGCAAATTAAAAAACTTGGGAAAATTAATTCTCAAGTCTTTTTTGCATATGTGTGTCGGGCATGGCATTTATCTAGTTCAATGAAAGTTTGAATCACGGGTAGTTGTCGCCAAGTGTAGTGAACCACAAGCCGGTAGCGGTGACGCTATGGGTGAAGGAAGTGGCTAGCAAGTTTTCTGAGCCTACGTATAGAAACCTGGTCATACCAAGTCGAAGTCCTAAAGACAACCGTAAAGCCAAGCTTTACGACAAAATTAGAGAGCTTCTCTGCCGTAAGAAAGCAGCTGCCCAGCCTTTATCGCTAGTCTTTACCAAGGTAAATCAAGTGGTCAGAGGCTGGATCAACTACTTTAAAATTGGTGGTATGAAAAGCTTTCTAATTAAATTTAGTCAATGGCTGCGTCATAAAGTACGGGTGGTAATCATTAAACAATGGAAACTACCAAAACGAATATACACTAACTTAATGCGGATAAACAAGGTATTAAAGTGCAACTTTAGTGATGAAGATATTCATAAAACAGCTAACACACGACTGGGTTGGTATAAGCGCAGTACAGGGCATGTCATTAACTTTTTGCTTAGCCCAAAAGTATTGGGCATAAGCAAAGCGGATCGCCCAGGTTTGGTCGATCCGCTGAAATACTATTTAACTCGTAAAGAATTACAAATGTAGCGCCGGATACGGAACCGTACGTCCGGTGCAATGAGAGGGGCGAGAATTAATCTCCCTCTACTCTATTACAGTAATGAACTTTTCACCCCTGCAATAACAGTATTCTCAACATATAATCTGCAAATACTATCTTGCACGACTACGCCGAAATAAAGTGGGGACATGTTTGTCAACTTAATCACTTCGTATCCCCCTCACATTATATAGTTGTCTCTAGCGAAAAAAGAAGCCTTACCATCATAACTGGTAAAGCTTCTTGAGTATGCTTGAATACCCTAATTACTTCGTTGCTATACTGATTATAATATAGCTTCAAAAACTTTAATTAAAGAACTTAGCATCAGAAATTTAGCAGTTTAAAACTTAGAAGCTCTTAATTTAATACTATTTCTTAATAAATTTTCGAATAATAGCATAAATATTAAAGACTGATAATGCAACAGCACTATCAATAATTTCAACCTCCCAAAAAAATTTAGTTGCTTCTGCAAAACTATCACCATAAATCATCATTCCATAACAATGATATAAATTCCAAATAGTAATTATTAAAATAATAACTATGTTTGTAATAATCATACAAAATAGCCGAAACTGTCAAATCTTTTGTGTAAATAGATCTTTCTCGTAAATTGATTTTTTAATTATTTATTTAATCAAAGTAG
>NZ_CANBCQ010000074.1 GCF_947367125.1 uncultured Lactobacillus sp. | reverse complement strand
GTTATGTATGATGGTCCAAAATCATATGACCAAATTAAAGCATTGACGGATAAACTTAATTCGCCTATCCCTAAAGCTGTAGCATCTGCGAGAGGACTTGTAAGGTATATGATTCATCTCGACAATCCTGAAAAGTATCAGTACCTTAAATCTGACATTGTTGGACATTGCGGTGCGGATGTAGATTCCTTCTTTGAAATGTCAGCATCTAGTAGGTTAAGCAAATTAAAAGATATTACGGCGTATGTATTAGAAAATCATGTAACGTCATTTTCAGCATTGGTGCAATATGCGATCATGCACGATGATGACTGGTTTACGATCATCGCAGATAAAAATACGCTCTTTCTGAATAAATTAATAGATAGTGAATGGAAATTGGCACATAAGGAAAATTATGAGAAGTAGATTTTAAGCTGGGGGGCAGACTACGACGCCCCCCAGGTGTTCATTGTTCATTGTTCAAAAAAACTGAAAACCATTGGGGCAGTAAGAATTAGGCTAGTTTTTTAAAATAATAAAAAATTTAAAAAATGAGGTGTAAAAATGGAATTAAAAGATATAAAAGGACAACAAGCTATTATTGAACAGTCAAAAATTTATGGAGTGATTAGTGAACAATTGGCGGATAATATTCAAGATTTTAAAAAGCAAATTTTGACACAAACAGATGATGGATCATATGATGATGTTTTATCATTATTGAGTGATTCGCAATCTTTAATATACCAAGCTTCTTCAAAACTAGCTGAAATCGAAGAATTATATAATTAATAAGTGAAAAAGGCTGATTAGTGTCAGTCCTTTTTTGTTTTAAAAAAATTTTTTCAAAAAATAATTTTTTGTTTTAGAAAAAAGTTAAGGTGTTTCGCTACCTTAACTTTTTAAAACTAGGAGGATAAAAAATGGATATTGATGTAATTTTACTCAATTTACTTTTTTTTGATTTCTTGAATGACAAAGGAAATCGAATTAAAGGTGTAAGCGTCAGATTTATTGACCCAAATGATCGGGGTCGGGATAATCAAATTGGCGCTTCAATTCAAAAAATGACTATGTCTGCTGACCAGTGGGATAATTTAAAGGCTCAAAATTTGCAGACATTTTCAAAAGTTAAATTAACTTTTGAGGGATTTGGTCGATCAATGAGATTAATTAAGTTAGAAAAGATTGATGACCATGATTGATAAGTTATATCAAAGGCTTAGACGCCTATATAATGATTTCTTGCATTTTTCTGATTTTGGGAAAATCTTTTCAATTTTAGGATTGATCTTACTTCTGATTTTTATATTTTATTTGATCCAAAAATATTTATTTTTGTTTTTGATTATTTTATTGATTTTTCTGTTTTTTAGAATTTATTTTTGGCAAAATAGTCATCAATTAATTTTTAGAAATAGTTCAAGGTTGGCTGCCAATGTCGTGTTAGAGTCTTACTCTCGCAAAGGATTCATTAAACGGGATATTTTTAAAATGGAAAATTTTAAAAATCAAAATTCTGAGAAAGTATTGAAACCTAATTTAGCGATTTTTGATTTCGAATTTGCTAAATCAGAAGTGGGATTAGATTATGCATCGGATGAAGTATTAACGTATGAAGCTCAAGAAGCTTGGTCATCTTATCTAGTAAATCACGCAGAGCGTTCATCTTTTCAAGTTGCAAGAGCGACTATAATTGATAAGCAAAGTTATTTTATGTTGCGTCTAATTTTTAAACCTAATAAGGAAGTTGAATTGTTGAATCGACGAGAAGTCTATGCTGCCAATGATTGCGATAGTGATTTTTCGTGAACGTAAAAAATTTTTTGATTTGTGAAAACGGAATGCATGTATCAATTGATTTTGATTTAACTCCACATTTACTCGTTAGTGGTCCAACGGGTTCTCATAAGACAACAGCTATGAAATTTTTAATTGGAAAGTTGTGTTTACAGAATCCAAATATTGAATTTGAATTTGCGGACTTTAAAAATTGGGGCGATTGGGATTTTGCAGGTTTAAAATTACGAGATATGAATGATGTAATTGATGATGCGTGTATGGTTCTCCAGACAAGGCAGGGCTGGCATCAAGCTTACTATGATCCGTATGTCTTTGTATTAGATGAATATCCAAGTTTTTTACTTTCGCTTGAAAAAAATGATTTAAAAAAGTATCAATCAGCTGTAGCTCGTTTATTAATGCTTGGGCGAGCCTATAACTTACATGTAGTTATCTTAGCTCAACGCCCTGACGCTTCATTATTTGTTCACGGTGCACGGGATAATTTTGGTTTTCGATTGGCATTAGGAGGTTTATCCGGTGAGGCGAAACGTATGATTTTTCCAAATGACGTTTTACCCCCGGAGTGGCTAAATAATAAGCCAGGTGTAGGTTTGCTTTATCGAGAAGGCTTAGGCGTTAGAAGAGTTAAGTTACCTAGATTTGATTTGCAAAAGTTAGATGATTTTTTAAAGACTTATTTTAAGTAAAAAAGCAATAAGGCGCTGTCCCTACTAATGTAGAGGACAGCGCCTTATTGCTAAGTAGTATTAATATGATTGTTAGCTGGTGGCGTAGCCCGAAGTTAGTTGTCGTAGGTCAAGGGGCATACGCCTAGCTTGCTAGGGCAACCCTTGACCTACAATAATGGGAAAACCCTTTTGATTGGTGAAAAAATCTTTTTTTCACCCGCCTACCGGCTAGGGTTAACGGGATCAAGCGTCCGTACGCTTGCGCCTCGCCGGCGTTAGGCGTTTCGCAAATGTAGAGGTATAATGTTAGAGTAAAATAAAAACCCACTATTATGATTGGCGTCACTAGTGAGTTTCCTTTATCTGCAATTTTTAATCAAGTAATATTATAGCATAGATTGGCGTGCTATTTCTATTTAACGGGTTGAATAGGTGAAGTGGACTCTTTTTCTGTCGCTATTAAGATAGTGGCGGAAAAGGAGATTTTTTATGGCAAGACGAAGAAAAAAGGAAACTGAAAAGACTGAAAAGCCTAAAAGGACACGTAATTGGACGTTTATAGTATATCCTGAGTCGGCACCAGATAATTGGCGCTCGATTATAGACGAAGACCATGTTCAATGGGTGGAGTCTCCGCTCCATGACAAAGATGTAAATCCAGACGGAGAAGTTAAAAAAGCTCATTGGCATATTCTTGTTATGTATGATGGTCCAAAATCATATGACCAAATTAAAGCATTGACGGATAAACTTAATTCGCCTATCCCTAAAGC
>NZ_CANBCQ010000073.1 GCF_947367125.1 uncultured Lactobacillus sp. | reverse complement strand
CGGTCCATATGGGATTTGAACCCATGATCTCCTCCGTGACAGGGAGGCGAGATAAACCACTGCTCCAATGGACCAAACTAGAGGAGGATGTGGGATTTGAACCCACGCGCGGCAGAACCGCCTAACGGTTTTCAAAACCGTCCCCTTAAGCCACTTGGGTAATCCTCCATTGCTTAATGCCGAAAATATTAAATTGTGGCAAATGACCCGTACGGGATTTGAACCCATGTTACGGCCGTGAAAGGGCCGTGTCTTAACCACTTGACCAACGGGTCATGTCTCTTAATCAAGAGCACTTTATTATAATAACTGATCATGTCTCAAAAATCAAGATTTTTTTCAACTTTCTAAATTTAGTTATCTAAGTGACATCTCAATCACAACGTATTTAATAATAATAGATATCTATTTAAAATGCAAGTATTTTTTTATTTTTTCTTTTTAATGATTATTGGCAGGCCCTTTATACTATTTTATCGCGTCTCCAAAATCTAACCTTTACTGTTCTAAGCATTCGGTCAATCCTTTAAACAATAAATTTCCTTATCAGAAAAAAATTATTAATCAGCCCATAACTAGATTATTTATCTTCTGTCTTCAATTTATCTATCAAATATATTCTAAGATTTTAATTGAATCAGCTTTATGTATCTTTTACTAGCTAAATAGGCAACTATTCCCTTCATTAACCCTGTAACAGCGTAATATGATTTTTAATTTCTCTTTTTTCGATTGACACAGATAAAACATGCAATGCCTACAGATAATATCACCTACTAATAATAGGACTTCATCATAACAGCAATTTTATTACTTTCTGTAGCTTAAAAAGACATTGTACATAGATTACACTATGCTTATGGCGTTTACTAAAATAGTGAAGAAGAAATCAGAAAAGATATTAACGGCCCTTTTAAGCCTATTTCTATCAAAAAACGAAAACAAAATAAAAGAACCGCATAACCATGCGATTCTTTACTACTTGTTATAAGTATTTACGGAGACAGAGAGTTTTATTTATTCTTTTTCTGTGCTTTTACTAATGCTTTTCTTCCTTACTATATAAGCAAATATGTTTCATAGCTTTTCTTAGCATTTCACTTTTTTCTATCAAATTTCTATCATTAGTATAAAAGCCGCTCTTGAGAGTATAGCTCCCTTGAGTAGCTTTTTATTTACCTTGCAAAAAATAAAAAAGGCTTAGCCGTCAAGCTAAGCCGCCCCATAAAAATGAGAAATACCAATTAGATATAGCACATTATTTTTTGAAAATTACAATTTCATCGTCTTGGGTATCTTCCAAAGCTTTGCTTACTTTATCTAATGCAATTTGCTTAGTAAAGGTCTTACGCTGTCTACGTGGCAATAGCTCTAATTGAACAGTTGAAGCAAGAGCTATCTCCAATTCTGTTGCTATTCTACGAGCATCCCATTCGCCTCCGTAAAAATAGGATCCCTCGCGAAGTGCTGCATCTAATTCAAATGGGCCAAATGCGCGATCTTCGTTTAAATCATCCATTTCAAGGAGATACTCTTCTACAGCCTTTCTGGCTTCTTCTTCATCGTTAATATAATTGTGGTCATAGCTGAATTGATGTGCATAAATCCCACTGACAGCATTTGGATTATTGCTATCTATTGTATTAATGTCCAACTTTGATTCATCCATTTCTTCAAGAATAGCTTTGAAATTTTCCAAGATTTCTTTTTTAGTAAAATATTTCATTTTAAATACCTCGAATTTCTATTACTTAATTTCCTTACATCTATATACTACCACATATATATGAGATGTCCAGTGTTTTTTTGCTACTTTTTTAGATTTTTTTCTTTTTCTTCAATTAGCATCTTCAATTCTTTTAAGTCATTTGCCGTTGCGTATGCCTTGATAAACCCTTTGGCATGACTCTTCCAAACAGTTTTTTGCCTTGCTTTTCTGCCTTTATCGCTTCTAGCATATTTTCTCTGTGCGGCTTTTTCTGCTTCTGTTCTTGCCATAGTTTCTCCTCTTATACTATAATACTTGAATACAGGTGTGTTACCTCACACCTCTATTATTTATTTCTTTACAGTAAGCCGCCTTCTAGGTGGCTTTTTTTATATCTAAAAAGTTCTGAATAATTAAATTTCATTTTGTTCCTCATATTTCTATTACTTAATTTCTTTATATTTATATACTACCACATATATGGAAGACATAAAGTTAAATCCAAAAATATTTTAAAAAAGCAAAAAAGCCACCTCGGAGGGTTTACCTCTGGGGTGGCTTATTGCACGATATTTGGAGCTTTCAACTCCTTTTATTCAATTACTTTTAAATATTTTGCAGGTGCCCACTGCTTATCAGTACCTAGCTTATAACATTTCATTCCTTTGATAGTCTTGGCATCAAAATACTTCCATCTCGTATTTGTCTTGATGTACTTGCCAGTATAATGACCAGCGCTATCTATTAGCTGAATCATCCACTTAGGATTATGGTTGATCACAGGAGCATATACTACACCTGTCTTTTTTTCTAACTTTAACTTAGGTTTCTCAATTGGCTTTATTGTCTTATGCACAGTCGTAGTTTCTTTGTGGAGGTCAACCAGTGAGATATTACCGTCAACGTTAAGACCACGCCAGTTGTCACAGAACTGCCAAATTGCTACACCCTCCATTGATGGAAAGTAGTTAAAGTCTGGCGTATATGCTAGATCGGTTGGATAAGATGCAACCCAGATACATGTGCCATACTTTTGGATGATCTTTTTAGTATCAATTGCAGTTCTAAGCAAGCTAGCACCACTATATAAGCCGACCTTATACCCTTCATCGTGGCATACCTTCATAAAGGCAAGAATAGCCTTAGTGCTTGCCACCTTACCTCCAGTAACGCAGTTGCCACTACCAGTTTCCCAATCAAGCCATAAATAGCGTTTCTTACTGATGTTTTCGGCCTTAGCACGACTGGGGTTATAACCAAAAGTCGCAAAATGGTAAGCATGCACGTACATATGGTTAGCATGCAATGATTTAATTTGATAATGAGCTTTAGGATTGATATAGCCTGTTCCTTCAGTCAGCTTGATAATGCCGAATTTTGCACCAGCATTATGATAAGCGGTCATGCTGGTACCTTGATATACAGCGGCGTCAATGCCTAGTTGCCTACTTGCCATCTGCAGTCACATCCTTAGTATCTGCTTGAACAGAACTCTCAGGTTTTGGCAATTGATCTACTGGTT
>NZ_CANBCQ010000072.1 GCF_947367125.1 uncultured Lactobacillus sp. | reverse complement strand
ACTACAATTGGTAGTCCACTTCGAGAAGTCAAAGTTGGTATTAGCGACAAGCAAAACACTGATCGCGGTACAACCGTGATTCTTGAAGCTACATTCCAAAACGACAATCTAGCCAACGACTTGCCTTATACGGCAGTTGGCTTTTTTGCACAGAAAGGCAATGATGAAAAGCTGATTGCGGTAGCTGTTGCCAATACTGGCGCTTATCTAACAGCGACTAGTCCAGATGGCGTTGCTACTGATGCACTTGACTTAAAGCTAGCGATTGCCATTGGTGACGCTACAAACGTCACGGCTACTGTTGACCCAGCTGGATCAGTTACGCCAGCAACACTAAACGGGGCTATCAACCAAGTAACGCACGATTTAACGGCGCAAATTGATACCAAGGCTGATTCTACTGATTTAGATAAAACTAATACTGAGGTAGCTAAAAAGGCTGACAGCGAGGACGTTAAAACCCAGGTTGATACAGTTAGCAAATCAATCACCGATTTATCTAACACGGTATCAGCTAACAAAGACGCTACTGACAAAGCGCTAGCGACCAAGGCAGATCAAGCCGCGGTCACTGATCAAATCAGCAAGCAAGTCGCTCAGATCAACACTGCACTTGACACCAAGGTCACGGCTGACTACTCATACAGCAAGGCTGAATTAGATAAGAAGCTGCTAGACCTGACGACCGACACAAACGGCAAGGTTGACGCTGGTCAAGTATCTACGATGATCGAAGGCAAGGCTGATAAAACCGATGTTGATAAGCAGATTAAGGCTGTTAATGATGCAGTTGCTACTAAGGCGGACAAAGCCACGGTAGACGCTGAGATCGGCAAGATTGACTTCACGCCTTATGCAAAAGCGGCGGACGTTGACGCGAAGGTTAAGACGGTTACCGACTTAGCCAACACCAAGGCAAGTCAAACTGACCTAGATCATCTCAATATTGTTAAGGCCGATAAGTCAAGCACTTACACAAAGACTGAGGTTGATAGCAAAGTCAATGACGCGAAAAATAGCGCACAGTCAAGTGACAATCAAATCTGGGGTGCAGTTAACAACCTTAGAGGCTTTAGAACTGTTGATTCGCCCGACTTCAATAACTTAACTGATTACGGTATTTATTACGTTTCCAATCCAGGTAACGGCAAAAACTACCCTGCAGATAGTTGGGGCGTACTGATAATCTCAAATGGAAATAATGCTAGACTGGTTCAAACTTACTATCCTGACAATGGTGATGCACCATTTTACAGAATGCGAGTAGATAAGACCTGGCAACCGTGGCGGCAATTAGCCAAAGCAAGTGATGTTTCTAATCTGCAAACACAAATCAACAACAATGATAAAGCCACAATCACGGTAGGCTATGACTGGAACAAAGGTGACGCAACTAATGAAACGCGTACTTTGCAAAATGCCTGGCTAGTTGATCAACAGGTTTTCAGTGGAGCTGTGACTCGTATGAATGACTTGCAGAATCAGATTAATTCAAAGCATAACGTAGTTACACCACTGTTTAGGGCAATTTCAAACTCTAACACGTGGAATGACATCTTCGGGGTGAATAATCCTAATGATGTTCTAACGTCGCTGAGAATTAACGATGGCGGTACTGGCGCACTGCTAAACAACTATGCGGCTGGTATTGGTTTTGGTGGTGCAGATACCAAGGGCGTTTTAAGCGTCAGCTATGGTGACCATCAAGCGCGCATTACTGGTGGTAATAGTGATAGACCACAATGGAGCGAAGATATTGCTTGGAAGTCGGATATTACTAATTTGCTTAACCAGCTCAACCAGCAAGCACAAACCATTCAGTCGCTGACCACGCGTCTAACCAACGCAGAAAACGAAATTAGATACATCAAGGCTAACTATGTTGAGGGCAGGACATTCCCAGCATCACAAGAAGCGCAAGCTAACAGCTGGGAGAATGAAAATCCTCACAAAATAGCCTTTATTACGAAATAGAAGGAAGGTGAAAGCATGTTAGATCACATGCTTTTTAATTTGCAGAAATGGTTTGCAATTGATGACAATACGGACAGTGTAATCATTAACAATAATCAATATTACAAAGTACCCAAACGGGTAAAAACGCCACCTTTGGGAACTATGCGCGATCTTTGTGTTAATGGTGAGCCTTATACTGAGTATATCTATGATTGTGTTGGAGTAAGTAGTATGTATTACGTCTTAAAAGGCACAGTACGGCAGAATGGCGCAGGGACAATGGTTACTACTTTTCTAGTTGAAAAAGCTGGTTGTACCCCAATCTGGGGGGTAAAACCTCACCAACCCACTTCTGGCAATGGATTAGGTCACTTCTTTACCTACGTAAGGAGGTGGCTTAGATGCTAGATCACATGCTATTTGATCGAAAAAAATGGAAAAGCTTAACAGATGAAAATGGCATTTTTAATGCTAGTTTTTTACCTGTTTCAGGCTATTTACCATCTGGATCAACTTTAATTGATGATATGGGAAACATTAACCCTGGCAAGTCAGTTCAAAGTGGAAACTTCACAATCATCGGATATGACAGAAAATTAAATTCATTTATCACAAATGAATTTAGAACTCAGGATACTTATGGTCTGGGTGCTGGTAATGATACCTACGGAATTTATACTAGAATACTTGTATCACAAGCCCGTAACTTAAAATGGGGGGGTAAACCCCTCTTAATCCGCTTATGTCAAGCATTTAGAGTCATCACTAGAAAGGTGGTGGCTCTATGATTGACAGCATACTCTTTAATAGTGAAAAGTACCGTAAATACGGCTACACCAGCATTACTAAGACACTAAATAATCCTGATCATCGATTCAAGTTAGTTGATAGCGTTGATGTTTTGGATATGAACAGATACACTGTGGTGACTTTTAGCAATGGCGATAGTTACCGGGCTAAGAACTACGTTCTATATAATCATGTAAACGAGCCATCAACGTTTTTTAATCCAACAACGCAAGGCAATTATTTGCAAGTGGACCACGAAACTACAGCTTATGGAATAGGTCCTGGTATAGAAGCTTATTACCATGGAGCTTATGAAGATGATGATCACGTTATGCATGAAACTCCAATAACGGTTGATTGGGTAAAAATAGAAATAAACGTAGATTAGCACTTAAAACGAGTGCTTTTTTTATGCAAAAAATAACCTTGCTCACGGGGCGTTCCCGTGGGCTTTTTTGATAGAAAGGAGCCACACAAAATGGCTGACGAAACACAAAACGCACCAGTAGCAAGTGCTGAAACTGCTACACAAACACAACCAACTAAGTTGTACACGTACTACTACTCAAATCCTGA
>NZ_CANBCQ010000071.1 GCF_947367125.1 uncultured Lactobacillus sp. | reverse complement strand
ACTACAATTGGTAGTCCACTTCGAGAAGTCAAAGTTGGTATTAGCGACAAGCAAAACACTGATCGCGGTACAACCGTAATTCTTGAAGCTACATTCCAAAACGACAATCTAGCCAACGACTTGCCTTATACGGCAGTTGGCTTTTTTGCGCAGAAAGGCAATGATGAAAAGCTGATTGCGGTAGCTGTTGCCAATACTGGCGCTTATCTAACAGCGACCAGTCCAGATGGCGTTGCTACTGATGCACTTGACTTAAAGCTGGCGATTGCGATTGGTGACGCTACGAACGTCACGGCAACGGTTGACCCAGCTGGATCAGTTACGCCAGCTACTTTAAATGGAGCTATCAACAAATTAGATCACGACCTAACGGCGCAAATTGATACTAAGGCTGATAAGGCTACGGTTGATGAAGAGATTGGTAAGATTGACTTTAGTCCATATGCCAAAATAGTGGATGTCTACAGCAAGACTGATGCTAACAAGTTGCTTGATGCTAAAGCGGACAAGACAGCTCTTAATAGCTATGACACCATCACTGATGTTGATAGCAAAATCAAGACTGTTACCGACTTAGCTAATACCAAGGTTGATGCCACTTACAGCTACAGCAAGGCTGAACTAGATAAGAAGCTGCTAGCTCTATCTACTGACACAAACGGCAAGGTTGACGCTAACCAAGTAGCCACAATGATTGAAGGCAAAGCTGACAAAACTGACCTTGATAACGAGATTAAGGCTGTTACCGATCTAGCTAACACTAAAGCTAATACTGTTGATGTTGATAGTAAGATTAAAACTGTTACTGATTTAGCTAATACTAAGGCAAATAGCGCCGATGTCTACACCAAGACCGAGACTGATAGTCGAATTGACGAAGCGAAAAACACTGTTCAATCTAATCTTGATTCCGTAAAAAAGGAATTAAACACCACTATTAATACCAAGGCTAACAGTGATGATGTTTATAATAAACCTGCTATTGATTCTGCTTTTAATACTCGTGATAACAACATTAATAGGGCACAGTCAACAGCTGATGGCGCTCAAACTACCGCTAACAACGCTTTGTCTAAAGCGGGCGGTAACATGAATTTACGTTCCACAATCAACTGGAACGGTGGCGGTATCAATGATAGGACAGGCAACCTTGGTGGTTTGCATTGGGCTGGTGGCAGTGATATAGTCAGCATCTACGGTGATCAAGACGACAATGATAACCTAGACCTTACCTTTGATTTGGGTGATGATGGTTCAAATCATTTTTCATTCCGCAACAAAGGCAGTGAAGTGGCTGGTATCCAATCAAATGGTCACTATACAGGAACGGTTGACTGGGGAAACATTTTGGGTCGTCCTGATGTGGCTACTCATGCGGATCTTAACAATAAAGTCAACGTACAAGGTAACCTATTCAGAACGATAACCAACGCAAATAACTGGAATGATATTCTTGGTGTTGGCAACAGTGATACTCCTGTCTTGGTATCAATCAGAGATCAAGCAAGTGACAATACCCTTGGTAATTTTGCGGCGGCAATTGCATTTGGTGGTGCAGATACAAAGGGTGTGCTTAACGTTGCTTACAGTGACCATACAGCCCGAATTATTGGTGGCAACGGTAACGCACCTGTATGGCACGAAGACATCGCATGGAAGTCAGACATCAACCGCCTGCAGAGTATCATCAACCAGCAGAACCAAACAATCCAGTCACTCACAACGCGTCTAGCCAACGCAGAAAACGAAATTAAGTACATCAAGGCGAACTACGTTGAGGGCAAGCGATTCCCAGCATCACAGGAAGCACAAGCTAACAGTTGGGAAAACGCAAATCCACAACGGATCGCCTTTATTACGAAATAGAAAGGTGAAAGCATGTTAGATCATCTAATTTTGAACGCAAAAAAGTGGTTTGAAATTTCAGACAATGCGAATACTGTTACAGCGAATGGCAAAAAGTATATTGCTATCCCTGTAAAGGCAACGATACCAGCTAATACAATGATTACCACTTATCCTAATCCATCAACTCAAAGAGTCAGACAAGATACTTCAATATTAATAGAATCTTATTACCCTAATGGAACAGGTATTTTAAATACCGTTGAGCCAGCGGTATTGGCACTAGGAAACATTTATGCAAATGGATCAGGTGAATGCCTGGTTAAAGTATCAGATCTCAAAAATGTAAACTGGGGGGATAAAAGCCTCCTATTTGCTGTCATATCAATGGTTAAGTATGCTTTCACTTCGTTTAAGAAAGGAGCGGAAACATGCTAGATCACATGTTATTTAATAAGTTGAAATGGTTTAATATTGCGAATAATGCAACCACAATTCAAGCAAACGGTAAAAAATGGAGAGCTTATCCTCAAACTATTACTGTTGACGGCAGCTGTAACTTTACTATTGCAAGTGGTGAAGGACAGATTCGACATGATGGACCAGATGACACATATACATGTTTGGGTAGTTTTGATGGCTACTATGTTGTTAACGGTCATGCTGGCGAAATTGAGGGGCATTATGGTCTTCTACTAGTTCCTGAAAATTATGTTGCCTCCGTAAATTGGGGGGTAACCCCCTCACTATTGGCTTGTATCAACGGCTTAGGTCACTTTTCTATCCATGTAGGGAGGTGTTTAAATGCTAGATCATATGATTTTTAACAGGCTAAAATGGTTCAATATTAGCAATAGCGATCAGCAAATCACGGCAAATGGCAAGAACTGGGGAGCCTATCCAGCTAGCGTGAAATTGAATGGAACGGGAGCGCTTTCCAGCGGTTTGGGTTGGGGTAATGTTATAGGAACCCCGAATTGTGAATGCTATGCCAAAATCATTAACGAATTTGGCACCTACTACCTTATAAATTACGAAGGAAGAATGGCATTCATCAAAGACGACCAAGTTGCATCTGAAAACTGGGGGGGGTAAAGCCTCCTAATCCACTGCTATCAAGGCTTTACGCCGCTTTGAGAAAGGCGGTGGTGCTATGATTGATCACATACTCTTTGATCGTGAAAAGTACATCAAGCAAACCGCTGATGTAAAGCAGAAGCTAGACAATTATGATTCTTTGAATCAATGGAAGAAAAATGCTGAAAAAGGCTTGGATTATATCAAGTCTTTCAACGGTAATTTGCAAAGTCGTCACTTGCATTTCAATGATGACGGCACTTTAATTTATGACTTTAAATCATAGCTCACGGGGCGTACCCGTGGGCTTTTTTGATAGAAAGGAGCCAATTATGGCTGACGAAACACAAAATGCACCAGTAGCAAGTGCTGAAACTGCTACACAAACACAACCAACTAAGTTGTACACGTACTACTACTCAAATCCTGA
>NZ_CANBCQ010000070.1 GCF_947367125.1 uncultured Lactobacillus sp. | reverse complement strand
CTCCTTTTTCTAATGTTTAAAGAAATAAATTTAAGGAATCATTCATCCTTACACAAACTATTTTACAGTCTCAAAAATAGTTCTATTTTAGTTGGAGTATTAATTTATATATATATTACAGGATATGTAATAAATTATTTAGTGTTTTCTGAAAATGAGCCAAAAAGAGTTTTACAGTTTTCTTTAGGCTTATTAGTCTTTCAAGCAATTTTTGCAGTTTTATTGTATATGGGTGTTGTAAAAATACAAAAAGAGATACAAACGGAACAGCAACAAAAACGTATGGAAGCTGAAATTGCTCAATTAAAAGAATATTCAAACTATCTTGATAAAAATGAAGATGAACTTCGTCATTTTAAACATGATTATCAAGATATTTTAAATGGCTTGAGGATTAGTGCAGAAGAAGGAAACATTAAAGCTGTTGTGCAGCAGCTTGCTGAATATACTGATGCCCAGTTTGATGATAAATCACTTCGAAAATATAAGGATGTTAATCACGTTCATGTAGAGGAATTGAAAAGTATTGCCATTACTAAATTAGCTAAACTTTATAATGAAAAAATCCCCTATAGTTTTGGGTGTGACGTGGAAATCTATAGAATTCCACAATCAGTTAATATTTTAGATATAGTCAGAATTATTGGAATTACATTCAATAATGCTATCGAAGAGAGTCGAAAATTTAGTGATAAAAGTAATGCTAAAGTCGATGCAATGTATTATCAAGAAGATGGTAATTTTGAATTTAAAATTCGAAATAAAATAGTGAATGATACTAAATTGTCTACCGATATTTTAAGCAAGGAAGGCTATTCTACTAAGAAAAATCATGCGGGAATTGGGCTGGCTAATATTAAGAGAATAGAATCTAAGTATGAGGAATGCATGCTTATTAATTATGGAATTGAGGATGGTTGGTT
Organism: uncultured Lactobacillus sp.; assembly: GCF_947367125.1. GTDB lineage: Bacteria > Bacillota > Bacilli > Lactobacillales > Lactobacillaceae > Lactobacillus. The sequence continues at coordinate 2,498 of NZ_CANBCQ010000070.1, read as the reverse complement.
TACTTTTGATTTAGAAATTATGCCAGATAATGAGAACATGGAGGAAGAATAGAATGAGATATCCAGTATTTGTTTGTGATGATGATCAAGTGCAAGTAAATGATATAGTTAAAATGATTGGGAAAGCAGAAGAAATTATTTCTGATGAGTATGCTGTTGCCTTTGATGTAGCTTCTGTCACTACTTTTTCAGAAGCAAAGACGTATTTGAAAAAGAATGTCTATACTGGTGGCATTTACTTGTTAGATATCGAGCTAGGACAAGAAGTTGGTCAAAATAATGGTTTTGATTTGGCAGAATTGATTAAATCGCAGGATAAAAGGGCACAGATTATCTTTATTACGACACATGCAGATCTGTCTTTGATTTCGTTTGAAAGAAGACTCGGTCCAGTTGATTATATTGTAAAGCCTAGAGATGAAAAAGATTACGATAGGTTTAAACAACGACTTGTTGCTACATTAGAAGTTTCTGTTTCAAATATTGAAAACTTCGATTATACGGAAAAACTTACTTTTCATTATAAGGTTGGAAGACAAGTAAGAAATATAGATATTGATGATATTATTTATATTTCAACAACTCAAACGCCGCATAAGCTAGTTATGGTAAACGTAAGAGGAGAAGCCCAATTCTTTGGCAGTATTAACCAATATGCTAAGGAATCTACGGCTTTAATAAAGATTAGTCAATCTTGTCTAGCTAATCCAAAAAACATTAAGCTGATAGATTTGCCAAAGTACAAAGTAACGTTTGTGAATGGTGATATTGCTGATTTTTCGCAATCTGAGTATAAAAAAATGCAACATTTATTTGATAAAATTCAGGCTTAAAGAACTGTGAGTTTATAAAAATCTTGTTGTTTCAACTCTTATTTGGGTCACTTTGATATCATATTTGAAATATTAGATTAGGTTTAGCGTTGTAATGAGCTACTTATGACAGAAAGTTCATATGGAGCAGGATTGCATTACTATAGTTTATGTAAGTTATGAATAGGTAGTAAGTAACTTATGAATTTCAAGATATTCATTGATTTAATGAGGAGAACGAAAATGAAAATTTTCAACAAGAAAAACTTATTATTGTCATCTGCAGTTGTTGCAGGGATGCTATTCACAGTTGGTACTAAGGCTGTTCAAGCTGATACAACCGATAGTTCACAACAAGCAACTACAAATACTTTAAAGGTAAATACGAATACTACAGTTCCAGACAAGAATTTGATTATGCCAGTAGCCAGTCGTGATAATCAAACTCTTCGTCAAGTTGCAGAAGCAAACAACACTTCATTAAGTGTATTGGAAAAGTTGAACGATAACATTGATCCAGATAAGACAATTGCCAACGGTACTTGGCTATACCTTCCACAAAATGAAGAATTGTCACTTTTATTTACAGCACTCTATACTGCACATAGCGGGATTTCTAGTGCACAATATCAAAAGTACTATGGTAGATTATCTGCAAGTGAACGCTCAGCTAAGTTATGGATTGCTAGAAGAGAATCTGGTTACAATTATCATGCACGTAATGGCAGATACTATGGACGTTTTCAATTAGATGTGTCATACTTACATGGTGATTATAGTGTAGCCAATCAAGAACGTACTGCTGATAGATATGTTAAAGGTCGTTATGGCTCATGGTCTGCAGCAAAGAGATTTTGGATGGCACACAACTGGTATTAAAAACTAGTTTAAATAGCAAAAGAGGTTGCGTTTAAAATGAAATTTCATAAATTAGTAACGAGTGCATTATTAGTAGCCGGTACTGCTAGTGCGTTAGCTGTTGCACCTGTGTCAGTAATTGCGGCAACTAGCAAGAATGCTCCTGTAGCAGCAGTTCAAAACAAGGCTAACTTTACCAAAGAAGGTTACATCATGCGTGTTCTCAACGATCGTGATGCATCCCCAATCTACGTTGGCAAAGCTAACTACAATAAATTGGTTAAGAATGTAACCCCGGCTAAAGGTGCTAAGACTATCAGTCCTAAGAAAGTACAAAAGGTTAAGTTTAGAATTGAAAAGGTTCTTAATGTAAAAGGTCGCGGCGCTGGTGCTCCAGTATACTTGGTCGCTTCAAAGGATAAAAAGTATTCAACTTGGACTACTCAAGCTTTCTTGCAATACTACTACCTAAACAGCAAGTCTATGCAAGGTGTGACTAAGCCACTCAAGCGAATTGCTAATAGATTAAATACCAGCCTGAAAAAGGTAAACAATAAACGTGACTTTATCGCTGCAATGAAAGCTGCTAAGAAGTTACATGGCAGACAAAGAGATTTTGTTTTACGTTCATTGAATCAACTAAAGAAGGATGGCTCCATGAATGTAGAAGGAAAGAACTTGTTATTATTTGGCTTATAAAATTAAGATATTAAGTAGTAAAGCTCAGCAGAATTGCTTGAGCTTTATTTTTTTGGCTCTTTGTCAAATCCTGTTGATAATGAGTAAATGAATAGAATCAAGCAACCATTAAAAGGCTGTTTGGTTCTT
>NZ_CANBCQ010000069.1 GCF_947367125.1 uncultured Lactobacillus sp. | reverse complement strand
TATCATTAATAATTTGTTGTTGAAGTTAATAAGTAATTGAGGAGAGCAATCTAAGATGATTGGTCTCTTTTTGTTTTTTAAGAGGTATTTAAAATGTTTAAGTTATTCTGTTTTATGGTTGTTGCTTACTTAGTTTATCGCTTTGATAGCAAGCATAAGCAAATCGTTAAATTGGTTTGGAAAAAACTGAAATTAGCTTTTTCAGAACCTAAATCTGCTTCTTCAAAGCAAGATCCTGTCGAAATGGCAAAAGAATTGAACCAAACATCAATTCCAATGAATGTTCGTAAGGATATTTTGAAAGCTCAGTATTTAACCTTGTTTCAGACTAAGGCATCCCCTAAAAAGGAAGCTAAGAATAACACTATTAAAGAAAATAGTAAGCAGGAAACCAACATTGAAGAATCAAATATTTCAAAGTTTAATGCTGATACGATCTTAGCTGATAGTAATGGTGAAATTCATACTTTGTATGATTTATCTTCTGCTCCAGTTAATCAACCTAAGAAATCTCAAAGAGAGTTTTCTTACACTAAAAAAACAACTAGAGAAGAATATCGAAAAAAGGCCGCTTCTTCAGAAAAACAACCGCATAAAGTTGAAAAAAAGGAAAAAGAAACAACTGTTAAGCCAGTTCCTATGAATGACTTGATTAGGCAAGTTAAGCAGAGACTGGCTCAAGTTGACAGCACAAGATAAGAAATTAATGAAAGGAATTATTAAGATGACAGTTTATGTAAACGCAAAAAGTAATCAATTCATGAAAGTATTACCAACCGATTTTGATACTTTGCAAATTAGCAAAAATAATTGGGAGAAAGTTGGCTTTCATTTTATTGCTGGTGAAGCTACACACTTTGGCGCACTTGATACACAACAAGTTGGTGACCTATTTCAAGTGTTTAAGCGACTTAATTTTCGTCAAAAAATGAATTTGTGTAATCAAATTCGGGCTACTCATGGCCTAAATCTAATAAAAATTCAAGATGAATTTGATGAGTATTTTACTGAGCATCAGTCCGATGGAAGTACTCAGCAAGATTTCTTAAATGAACTAGAAACTGGAGACGAAGGTATTATTAATGACTTTTCATCTTCGTTTTCGCTAATTGACTGGTCTGATCTGGAATATATTGTCTTGGATTACTTTAATAACGCATTTGAAGACACAAAATACCATTTTTGGCGAGTTACTGGCTTTTCTCAAGGTGAACTATCATACGTTTGGTATTACGACTTTACTGATGAAGAACCAGTTAATGCTGATGAAAAGTTTAAAGATGATTATCAGAGTAATTTCGAAGGTGAAACATTTACTGATGTTTTCGAAAACATTTTATATGGTACAGCCGTTACAATTTTGCCATGTAATAGCTCTGGTTTTTCTAATGAAGATGATTGGTGTAAATCTCGTTATGTGGCTGGTTTAACTACTGATGATGAAATGGTAAGCGAGTACATGAGTAAGGCTTACAATATGGTACCCGCTAAAAAATCAGTTCATTATTACGCTTAAACGATAAACGAATGAGTAAAACAGATTGTTAAGAGAGGTATAAAAATGAGAAAAATTAACATTAAAAATGTCGTTGTTATTGTTGTTGCTTTAGCAGGTTTATTCATGCTGAATGGCTTGATTGTAAATAATTCTAAGCCAGTGCAAGCAAGTGTACGTAATGCCAAGACTGTAAAAATAAGGTCTTATTTACTGTCAAAGTTAACATTGGCGGTCATGCAGTTCTGCATATTGTTCCATCATTTAGAGTTGATAGCATTATTGAAACTAAAAATGGTGGTACTTTTAAAGTCTATCAAGTAATTACTATAGCAGGACAAACTTGGTATAAAGTCGGTAAAAAGCGCTGGGTTCCATCAAGAGACACTAATAAGCCAATGAAAGATGGTAAGATGTTTACTGTTCAAACTTATACTTACAGTGACACTCCTGATAAGGTATATCGAACTTTTGATGGATTTACTTACGTTTATCAAATTGATAACGACAAACAAAGATATGACGTTACTGGTATTTTTGGCTAAAGTACTTAATTGTATAAAGAAAGACTACAAGAGACATGTATTAGATTATATGACTACTTAGTGGATAAACTTATTAGGAAAAGTAATACTTGTATTTTGCAAAATATAAGTATTATTTTTTGCTTAAAGGAGAAAATGATGAACAAAGAAAATCGTCTTTATTTAGATGGTATTAATGCAGGAAGAACTCAATCTACTCTTGCTACTCTGAGATTTATACGAGATAACAAGCTTGATCGGGTATTGAGTCAAGAGACTTTGGTTGAATTGATTCAAACTGTTAATCCAAATTGGGATCGTGAGCAAATTATTCCATTGATTGCCCAAACAATGAAATTGAAAAGCATCATTGACGAAATTGATAAATACTTAGGAATAGCTAGTTATCCTAATCAAGGTAAATTGCCATTGTATGTAAGTAATGCAAGTGGTGAATTCTATTGGGGTATCTCTGATATTTCCGTGATTTTTTTACCAAAGGAAGTAAGTAAGTTCTTTGGTTTTAAGCAAAACCCTTTAATTGTTGATGTTGATATTCAACATGATAAAAAGGATAGTAGGCTTTTAACTGTATCGGAGGCTTTAGTAAAGTTTAAACATATTTACCGCATTAAGAGAGAAATTCCTGTGCTTGTCAAAGAAAACTCTAATAGTTTATTGAGATTTCATAAAATAAACTGTTTGTCTCTTTATGATGATAATGAAGCTTGGAGCAAGAACAATCCAATTTCTTTAGACATCATTGAAGATGAAGCTATCTATTAGTGCGATTGTTTATGAAAAGAAGGTCTGTGACTACTTATTGAACAATAGCTTTGGGCATTACCAAAACTTAACAACAAGTAGTAGCATTCCTAAAGAATTAAATAATTCATACGGAGGTAAAAACTATGAATACTAAAAAAAGGTTGACCAGAGTTCAGTATCAAAAAGGATTGCGCATGAAGCAACGTGAACAACTCATCACTGATGATCTTTTTGAAATCGAGCGTTTTGCGCTGTTTTTGTTGGCTTTAGCGCTTCTACTGGATTTAATTACTGGTGGTGTAGCATTGGCAAATGCAGTCGTTAACTCGAATTATTCTGATTTGGGTTATTTGATAATTTGTATAGCTTGCTACTATTTCATTCAGTATGCAACTCAGGCATTTGAGAATGATCTTATTAATAATCATCAAAAGCTTAGTACTGAAAAGGTTCAAATCGAATATATTGTCAACCTTTTGAAGTCAATCAAAGGCTTGTTTAAGTAATTTAATGGCATAACATAATCTAATTATCTAGCGTTTTCTATTTGTTGGAATATTTTCTCCACAGTAGGAAATGCTATTTTTTTGTCCTGAAACTAGTATGTGTATGCTATAATTAACTTGTAAATCATTATTGAAATTTTTATTTTTTCAGACAGCTTTTTAAAGTTGTAACAGCGTCAC
>NZ_CANBCQ010000068.1 GCF_947367125.1 uncultured Lactobacillus sp. | reverse complement strand
ATGCAATGGAACATGATTAATGATCCGTTTGCCTATTTGCTGAAAATGCTTCGTGATGGTGTAGCAATTGACAAAAACTGGGGGGTAAAGGAGAAATTATGATTTTTGATTTAAAAATTGGCTGTACAGTAACACCACGCCAGCTATCTAATGTCTTTCAGTATTCATTTATGAAATGGAAGCTAGGTGTTGGATGTATTTCAAATAGCCGACTTTATGAAGTTGATACACAAGAAGCAGGAACAGTTCAAGTTACAGGTGATTGCAAAATCATTTACTTGGGACTTGGTACTTGGGAAGTAAAGGACTAAAACAATGACTCAAAGAAATTACAAAGAAAAAAATGTTCAAGAAATGAACATGGAAGATTTAATCAATACGGTAAGCGATGACTTAAGCCGCTATGACAAGCTTAAAACGCTTGAGGGCGTTAAAAAGGAAATGTCGGTCGGTTTGTTTAGCAACAACCTTTCTGAAAGAGGGCTAAAGGCTTATATCAGATTGCTAGAACTTGAACTGCGGTTAGCAACCACAAGGGAACCAATCTTTCATGATTCACGTGGTTTTGGCGATTACCTAGCCGGCAAATATGCGGAACTTGATCACGAAGAAATGCACTTGATCAGTTTAAGCAACCAAGGGCAAATTATTTCAGATGACGTAGTAGGTTCAGGGACAGTAGAGAAATCCGCCGTTTCAGTGCCGCTAATTATTAAAATATTATGCCTTAACGGGGCGGCTAACTTTATTGTGGTACACAATCACCCAAGTGGCTCGATGAAGCCCTCAAAAGCTGATTTAACGATGACGGAATCAATTTACAGCTTGTCTAAGCTGATTAAAGTTCACATGCTAGATCATTTCATTATTGGCAACGGAAATTATTTCTCATTTGCTGAGCATAATTTACTGGGAGATTAACATGAAACTTTACTTAACAAGTCAAAAGTACGCACATAGCAATCCCAATTTAACTGCTTATGAAATTGATCAGATTAGTAAGGCTTACCTAGGGAAAATTAGTACCGTTTGCACAGTTGAAGTTTGGGCACCGTCTAAGATCAAAAAAGCAAGATATACGGGAGCTGCTAGGTATCATGACGGATCAATTATCATTACCATTACGGATATGCTGAATTTGCAATTTTTTAGAAAAATGCTTGGAAAATCGTACTTTATAGTTGTTTCAATGCAGCCAGACTATCCAAAACTAGTAATTAAGGATTTATAGAAAACAAAGGAAAAACAAAAATGAACACAAAATACAATTTTAACAATCGTAAGCTCAAAGCAAGTAATTTTAGTGAACTGGACACTAATCCCAACCATTACAAGAACGATGACTTTACGTCTAACCGTTCAAAAAATCAGAATGGCTATACCAAAGGCGTATCAATTACTTACGTAAACGGTCAAACCTTTAAGACCAAGGATGTAACTGTAGAAAGCATTTACGAAGCTTTAGCAGAAGATAACAACTGGCTACGGCTAAAAAACGGGGGGTGCATTAATTTGAACCACGTGACGCACTTTGAACCGTATAAGTTTTTTGACCACCCTAGGGATGAAATGTCAGCACCATGGTCGGTAGGACACGCACCAAAAGTGAGAAACGATCAAAATGCCTAGTGTTCTGTTTCGGGTAAAAAGTCTTGACGGCGACCCGCTTATCAAGATTGTTCTTAACGAAAAAGAAAAGTACGAGTTGTACTGGCTTTATCCTTTCAAAAAATGTGCTTTAGGTGGGTTTGATAATTTCACTGAAGCAGAGGTTGCGTTAGGTCAGTATTACGGATTTGAAAATATTGAAGAGGTTAGAAGTTAAAATGCGTAAATTTGTAGCTATTGAAGTTGGACCAAGGTCCAGTGTTGAGGTAGATGTTGAAGGTCGTTGGCTGGTATGGTGGGGCGTTCCTATCACGATTAGGGGATTCAAATTTTTCTTTGTACCGACAAGCAATTCTAAAAATGTCAAAATTGAAGCTTACTCGCTAGATAGTTTGAAGCTCTTTGATGATTTTAGCGTGTCTAAAAAAGCAGCATTAGAGCAGTGTGCCACGGAAGAAGGATTCGTTTTCACAGTTATGCCACTTATAGTCCAAATTGATATTAATTTGCGCAAATTAAGTGATGACAAGTGGAGAAGCATTTTAAAAAGTGAGCGCGCTGCGGCGATTGCAGAATGTGGCGCTAGAAATGAAAAAGAAGCTAAGTTACTAGATGATTTTACGAAACGGAAATAGCAACGAATGACTAGGCAAGAATTTATTGACATGCTAAGCCTCTATAAAGGCGTTGAGGTTCAATTTAGCGAATCAAATAAGTATGTTTCTATCACACTTACGAAATACACAGATTGTTGGGGCGGCGCTTCACCAGAAGTTGGATTTTATTGGGGTGAACGATCTGTTGATATTACTGGCACAGATGGATTAGAACCGGAAGCACTTCTTCAATTGTCATACGTTTTGAAGCTAGTGTATGAGTACTTGCAGAAAGGGACATGGAAATGATTGGTATAATCAAAGTCCTGCTGATCATGTTCATTGTCACCGCGATGGTGTGGCTGGCGGCGTATACGGTATTGACCGCGGTAAATGCTTTAAAAGATTGGTGGCGTAGCAAATGGCAATAGTTGCCAATGGCATTGTACTGATTGACGTAGACGAAAAAGGCCACTGGACTTTTCATTCTGATGGTAAAACGGCTGATCCAGTTTTACATAAGCAAAATCTTTACTTTACAGATCGTAAGAAAGTGCCGTGGGCTTACAAATTTCCCGGTAAAGATTACTACGAAGTTGAGTCGGAATTTGTTTTAACCGTTACTTTACATAAAGAAACTGGTATTAAGCCAGGCATTTATTATGATGCATATTTCACGCTAGGTGATGAAAAATTCCGCGCTAGAAGAATAAAAGTAATGATTGAGGAGTGAAGATTATGAAAGTTAAATTACTCTGGTCTCATTTTTTGCCTGATTTGGATAAAAAGATTAATGAGTTTATTCAAGGTAAAAAAATCATCGATATTAAATTTACGGAGGTGGTTTCGGACGACTACGGTAAGGGCGATTGGTCCGCACTAGTGATGTATGAAGAAAAAAGAAACAGACACTTTAAACAAAAGGAATTTAATATTTCTGATGGCGCGGACCCCAACGAATTCATGAAAGTTCATGATGTCGTTAATGTGGTAACCCTTAAAGATGAGAATAACGAGCTAGTAACAGTAGTAACTTATGAGGATTAAAAAATGGTGGATAAAGAAGAAAAAGAAAAACTGACAGAAGCATTAAAAGAGTATATCGGTGAGGATGTTGGAGACGTTGACTATTGCTATGGCGAGGATCTACAAGAGTCTGGAAGGCGCATCACGATTATCACGAAGCCTCACAAGCCGACTTTTAAAGAAAAGCGCAAAGAGCTAGTTGACCAGCTAAATAAGGAACTGAAAGAAATTGATGATAATTATAGCGTAGTGAAGGGCATTGCATCTCCTGACGTAACTTACATTCATTATGATGCCCGACCTTATTGCGAATTATATCTTAACGGCAACATTAATTTTCACGGCGTTTACGATAGTGTAAAGCAAATGACCAAGGCTATGGAGGCTATTTCAGGCTTTTCATGG
>NZ_CANBCQ010000067.1 GCF_947367125.1 uncultured Lactobacillus sp. | reverse complement strand
ACTCCTTTTTCTAATGTTTAAAGAAATAAATTTAAGGAATCATTCATCCTTACACAAACTATTTTACAGTCTCCTAAGTCGTTATATTTGTTTTTAATATATTTGTTTTTAATATATTTGTGATCGATACTAAAAGTGCTTACAAGCGTTGTAGTTTTTTTGAAAGAAGGAGTTGTTATGGCTAACGAGCTTTCAGCGAATAAAAAGGTGGTAAGCAGAGGCTATAAATACTTTATGGTATTTTTATGTGTATTGACACAAGCTATTCCTTATGGCATGGCCCAACTCATTCAACCTCTGTTTGTTCATCCATTAGTTAATACATTTCATTTTACATTAGCGTCATATACTTTAATTTTTACATTTGGTGCGATTGCCGGTTCTATCGTGTCACCGTTCATAGGTAAAGTATTGCCAAAAGTTAATTTTAAACTTATGTATTTAATTGGTATTGTTATCTCAGCACTTGGTTTTGTGATTTTTGGGATCAGTACTAAATTACCATGCTTTTATGTTGCTGGTATTATGTGCATGGTTGGTTCAACATTCTATTCCGGCCAGGGTGTTCCTTGGATTATCAACCACTGGTTCCCATTAAAGGGCCGTGGAGTTGCCTTAGGATTAGCCTTTTGTGGTTGTTCAATTGGTGATATTATTTTGCAACCATTAACCCAGGTGATTTTGCAACACTTCATCGTTGGTAATGCCAAAACTGGTCACTTAACTTCAATGGCACCATTCTTTATTTTTGCTGTTGCACTTTTGGTTATTGGTTTAATTATCGCTGCCTTCATTAGAGTTCCTAAGTCTAATGAAGTTTTGGCAACTGCCAAAGAACTTAAAGAAAATAAAGATGAACTTGCTGAACAACATGCTCATGAATTTCAAGGCTGGTCTGGAAAAGAAGTATTAAAGATGAAATGGTTCTGGGTCTTTAGCATTGGCTTTTTGCTAATTGGTTTAGGATTAGCTTCATCTAATGAAGACTATGCCGCATTCTTAGATACTAAATTATCATTGACTCAAGTTGGTTTAATTGGTTCTGTATTAGGAATTGCCGGTATTGTTGGTAACATTTCCGGTGGATACTTATTTGATAAATTTGGTACAGCTAAGTCAATGGCTTATGCTGGTATTTTAATTGTAATTTCCGTTTTACTAATGGTCTTTATTAGTACTCACCCATATGGAGCCGCAAGTAATTTATATGCTGGAATTGGTTGGGCCGTTTTGGGTGGCTTATCAATCTTTAGTTATATGTCAGGGCCAGCTTTCATGGCAAAGAATCTCTTTGGGGCTAAGGCCCAGGGTGTTAACCTGGGGTACATTAGTTTAGCCTATGCTATTGGTTTTGCCATTGGTGCCCCATTATTTGGTGTAATTAAAGATGCTACTAACTTTTCTATTGCATGGTGGACAACTATTGGCTTTGTAACAGTTGGATTTATTTTATTAATCTTTGCTGCTATTAAGATTAAGGAACTTCAAAAGAAAGTTGTTGCTAACAATTCAAAGGTTATCTTAGATAAATAGGATTAAAAATCAAATAGAGAAAACCCCTCAACATTAAACTTCAGGTTCAATGTTGAAGGGTTTTTTGTTATCTATAAAAAAGTATATTTACTACTTTTTATTATATTTTTTAATAATGCTAATTGGATTAAGCCAAGTACCATTATCTTCGTTCCAATTATTACATGGATAACCATGATCATTGATGTATTTCTTAGTAGTCTTAGTTACACCTAGATGAAGGTGAGAGTCCGTTAAACGACTGATTTTTTGACCATTTTTAACGTAGATATCGCTCTTTTTGTTAAATCCCTCTTGATAAATTTCAACATATTTATCAGGACTAACTACCCAAATAAACCATCTAAGCAGCTACCGTAAGCAACTTTTTTAACTGTACCAGCATGAATAGCATAAACAGTAAAGTAGCCTACTTCTGAGTGACCGAAATCCCAACCATCATGGAAGTAGGAAGGAGGATTAGTAGAGCATAAGTAGTCAGTCATACCAAAGGTTTGTACATTAGACATTGGATGAACGCCATTTTTTTGACAAGCCTTAAAAGGATAAACCCACTTGGATTGATTGATCTTCTCAGTGATCGGCGTAGCCGCGTTTTCAACAGTATCAGCAGATGCCTGATTACTCGAAAGCCCTAAACTTGTACCTACGATAACAGCACTTAATAATGAAATAATTGATTTACAAAACTTCATTTATATCTATGTTTAACCGGGATGTACCCGCAAAATTCCTCTCTAAATTTAACTTTAATTATTGTAGTGTAGTTGTTTTACGAGACTATTACAAATGCACTTCGACTATATAAAGTGTCTGGGAAAAACTAACTCCTGGACCATAAAAAAGAACGATGATTTCCATTTAGATTTCATCGTTCTTTTTCTATACTTTTAGTTTTTTCCCAGCCACTGGCACTTAGTAGGTTTCTTTTAATTAAGATCAACGACTAATGCAAATCCGATAAAGTCTTTATATTGATAATTACCCCAAGATAAGTCAGGTTTTTGTTCAAAAACAACTCCGACACCAACATTAGTATATTCACTACTGAGCAAGTTATCTCTATGTCCCCAATTACTACCTGCATCATTATAAAGAAAATCATTTAAAGCTTCTTTAGCAGCCTCTGAAGCAGAGGTATTAAGACCTAAATTCTCTCTTGCAATACATTCACCATAATTGAAATCTTGCCCATTTGGTCGCGTATGACCGTAAAGAATTAATTGTTCATTGGCTCTTGTCTCTGCAAAATTGTTAATTGTTGGGTCTAGTTCTAAAGGTCTCTTTCCATTTTCTTGTCTTGCTGCATTTAATTGCGTTAAGAATGATTTTGCAATTTCAGAAGCAAGTTGTGAGGTTGCTTTAGCTTTAATATCGCTAGTCTGAGTTGTTTGTTTTTTGGTATGACCTGAAGTAGTATTAGATTTCTTTTTTGAGGTTACTTGCTCTGAACTATTATTTTCTACATCAGAATTGTCAGAAACTACCTTGGTATCAGAATTGCTGTTTACTGATTTAGATGTGTTTGAAGTTTTTGGTTTGTCCGTATCTGTTGAAATAATCCAACCACGTTTACCCATATAATACCAGGTCGTACCATTATGATCTTTCTTTTCTTTGTAAACTGGTTTAGTTCCTACTAAGTGCCAGCCAGTGCCTTTGCTTGAATTAATATCTTTATGGAATTCTCCATCACCAGTAATTGTTACTGAAAATAAAGCTTTTCCACTATTATTTCGTGCAGCATTAGCAGTTCTAATGTAATTGCCTTTACCTAAATAGTAATAGCTCTTGTCCTTAATTTTTTTCACTCTGTAAGCTCTTCGGGTAGCGCCTTTCTTAATCACTGCTCTACCTTTTCTGCTTCCGCGGTAATTGTAGATATAAGCATTGTGCTTAAGAGTGATTTTGTAGTTTGAAGCCGCTTCAACTGTGGTAGATAGGTTATTACCAGCTAAAGCTTCACCAGTAGTGAACAAGGTAGTTGCTACAGTAGCAGTAACGGTTAATTTAATTAATTTGTTTTTATTAAACATCTTTCAGATTTCTCCTAAATGACTAATTAATTTTTACAACTCATATACTACAGGATTAAAAATTTGATTTTAGAAAAAAGTATGATATTTTTATAAAAAAATCGGATTTTTTGCAAATTTGATTCAATATGTAGTTGATTATGCTTTGTACCCTAATCCAACAGATTTCAAAACTTTAGAGCCGTTTTTAGATCAAATGA
>NZ_CANBCQ010000066.1 GCF_947367125.1 uncultured Lactobacillus sp. | reverse complement strand
AACTCCTTTTTCTAATGTTTAAAGAAATAAATTTAAGGAATCATTCATCCTTACACAAACTATTTTACAGTCTCCTACTACATGCTCAAACTCTCTTACATGTTAGATTTCATCTAAAAAAATATAGTATTTTTTATCTTCAGTAATTTTTGATTCTAAGTAATCATATAACTTATATGGATCACGAAGATCATCATACTTCATATTTTCAAAATTAATATTAATTAACTGACTATCATTTATTCCTTGATCTTTTAATTGTCTTCTAACCAAATAAAACAAAGTAGATTTACCCGCTCTTCTAACTCTAGAAACTACTTTAATTACTTTTTTATCTTGCCAGTGGGTCAAAAAAGTAAAAAGTTTGGAGTTAACTCCAAACTTTTTGTATATTAACACTACTATTTAATCTTAGTCAGAACCTTAGATCCAATTTCTAATCCAAGACTATGTGATTCACTGCCCCAATCCCGTTCATCATAGTTTTCCATATCAGCTAACGTATCAGCAGTAAATAAGATTTGTGCAAAATCCACCTTTCTAAACTTGGCACATGCTGCTAAACCAGCGCATTCCATTTCAACAGTTGCTGCTCCTAGCTGACGAAATTGTGCTACTTTTTTAGGCGTTTCTCTAAAGAAACCGTCAGTTGTCCAAGTAGTGATCTCATCATATTTCAAATTTAATTCAGATAATACATCTTCTACTTGATTCAAAAAATCACGATCTAAGTCAACAAACTGTCCTGGCTCCATGTAGTGAAAAGATGTTCCTTCATCTCGGATTGCTCGTTTAACTAAAAGCATTTCATTTTCTGGTAAATCATTCAAGGCACCGGAAGTACCAAACGTTAAAACTTTTCCTACACCATAAGTAATTAGCCACTCAAGCAATTGCACAGCTGCTGGTGCTCCTAATGGTGCTTGACACAAAGTAAAAAATTCATTGTCAATTTGAACTTCATAGATTTTTGTATTAAAAGAGCATGATTCAAATTCGCCTAAAGTGCGATGAAGATGTTGATCCAAAAATGCGGTAATTTCTTTTTCTGGCACAAACGCGTAAAGCAATTTTGGATGAAAATGAAACGGTTCTTGATCGTGATTTGGTTCAAGAACAGCATGCGGATTTTTGTCAAAGTCTAAAATAAATGGTTGTTCGTTCATGGTTTCCTACTCCATCTTTAGTTAAAATATTATAAATTTACTAATACCTGAGATCCAATACTCAAACCAGCGCTATATGAATCATGGCCCCAGTTACGTTTATCATAGTTATCCATATCAGCTAAACTATCAGCCGTAAACAAAATTTGCGCAAAATTTATATTTCTAAATTCTGCACAAGCAGCTAAAGCTGAGCACTCCATTTCGACAGTTTTTGCACCTAATTCTTTAGCTTGTAAAACTTGCTTGGGTGTTTCTCTGAAAAAGCCGTCGGTCGTCCAAGTTGTTCCTTCTTCATATTGAAGACCTAATTTTTTTATTTCATTCTCAACTTTTCTTACAAACTTTTTATTTAATGTAATCATCTTACTTGGTTCTTTGTAATAAAATGATGTACCCTCTCCACGAATCGCTTTTTGTGGAACAAATATTGTATTTTCCGGCAGATTAGCCAGTGCTCCTGCATTTCCAACAGATAAAACTTGTTTAACTCCATAATTAATCAACCAATCCAAAAACTTTGTTGAAGCTGATGCTCCCACTGGAGCTTGACATAACGTAATTAGTTGATCATTGACTCCCACTTCATATACCTTAGGCCTAAACGAAACAGTTTTAAATTTGCCCAAAGTCTTATGAGAGTGCTTATCTAAAAAAGATTTAATTTCATCATCTGGAACAAATGCAAAAAGCAATTTTTCATGAAACTTATATTGTAACTTTTCGACGCCAGGCTCTATTACAGCATGTTTATTTAAATCAATATCTAAAATAAATGGTTGTTCGTTCATATATACTCTCTCCCTTAATCAATAAATGGATAGTCTTCATTAAAGTAATGATCAATAAAAAGTTGATGTTGCTTGTTAAAAATCTTTGGTAATTTGTCTTTAGAAAAATATTTCAGGTCAAGAGTCTCAGAGCTGACCTCTTTTGACGTTTTTTCTACTAATTCAACAACAAATTCAATAGTCACTGCCTGTGCCACATCTTGATTTGGATAATGCTGAATAAAATTAGTTGAAACACCTAACAGTGTCTTAATTCTTACTTTTAAACCAGTTTCTTCTAAAAATTCTCGAACACATGCTTCTGGGGCAGATTCTCCAAATTCTAAAGAACCACCAGGTAACCCCCAGGCATCAAAATCAGATCTTTTTTGAAGTAAGATTTCATTCTGATCATTAACTAAAATTCCGCCAGCAAAATTTAGAATAATTGGTTCATGATCAACTTTTTGACGTAAGGTCTTAATATAATTTTTAACCATTGCTAGTCCTTTAATTGAATGTCATTCATTATAGTTTTAATATTATTGGAATGCTTCTTAAAATTAATTCACTGCATCCCTAATTGTTGCAGATTTATCAAATACATAATCTATACCGTGAATTTTAACAATAGGTAACATTTTTCCTTTTTGTCCCATCAATAATCCTGCAGAGGCAGCTAACATATCACAGATAGTTTCAACATTAGTTTTATCTTCATACCGACTTTTTCTTAAGCCAGAAATACCATACAGTCCAACTGCTACTTGAGTAGCACCTTTTTTATCAATTCTCCCATCACTATCGGTAATTATAATAGCTACTCTGACTTTTAATTGATCAAAAATATCTTTACTAATTTTCTTAGCAATTTCATCACAATTTCGGGGTAAAACCATTGCAGTATTTGCATCAAGTTTATCTACTCCTGCACTGGTTAAAAACAACCCATTCGGCAGCCACCCACCAATAAAGTTCTTAGATATCTGTAGTTTCTTACCACTCTTATCTTCGGTTTGATCAATTATAATTTGAATTAGTCTTGGATCTTTTCTAGGTATTTGCTGATGCAAACGTAAGGCTAATTGACTTGGATTAATAGATTTTAAATCAACAAACAGACCTGCAGCTTTAGAAATCAACTTAGAAGCAATACATAAAACATCATTATTATGAAGAATAAAATTTTCATTTTTGATTGTTTTAATTATTTCTGTACCTAAATTGCAATTTTTCTCTATCTTAGGGAAATTATGCAATGCTTCAATTGTAATCATGACTATAACCACCAATCAGGTGTTAACTTCCCCAGAGTAGTAATTTCTTCCCTGTCGTAATCCATCAATACTTCAATATTTTTATAGTCTTTTTCCATAAGCTGCACCATAAATTCACGACAAGCTCCACACGGTGCGCCATTCTTTCCATTAGACATGATGGCTAACACTCTCTTGAAATGATTTTCACCACAAGTGATCATGCTGAATAAAGCATTGCGTTCTGCACACACTCCTAAAGTACAGGCGGTATCAATACAAACCCCTGTATAAATTTTTCCTGTATTACTCAAAACAGCAGCTGCTACTCCGCCTGCTTCTAGATGATCAGATATTTGTCTAAATCCCTGTACACTTTTAGCTTCTTCATACATCTTTTGCCAAGTTTTATCTAACATTTTGTTTCTCCTTTATTAATGGTATTGTTAGCAAAACAACACCAAAATACACTGCGGAGACAAAAAACATTACTTTTAAATCTCCAAATACTTTCATAATACTATTGCTTATAAATAATGAAACACTAACTAAGATCTCTGCAATAAATGAAATAGTTGAAAGCATAGTCGACTTATTGCTCTCTCCATAAATAGCTTCATTACTAGTAGCTGAAATTTGTCCTGACATCATTCCCATCAATAGTTCAATTAATAGAAAAAGAAAGAGTAGTAAATATTTATTTTTTAGAGTTCCACTTAATACAAATGCACCTATCATGAGACTGTAAAATAGTTTGTGTAAGGATGAATGATTCCTTAAATTTATTTCTTTAAACATTAGAAAAAGGAGTTCC
>NZ_CANBCQ010000065.1 GCF_947367125.1 uncultured Lactobacillus sp. | reverse complement strand
CTACTTTGATTAAATAAATAATTAAAAAATCAATTTACGAGAAAGATCTATTTACACAAAAGATTTGACAGTTTCCTTCCTCCAAATTCCTTTATTAAAATAATATCTAATACTATTTTAATTTTCAATAAAATATGCTATATTATTTTCATCAAAGAAGAAACGACTTAAAGTAAGTCACTTTGATGGGGTCTAGAAAGGTAAATTATGTCATTAAAGTATGCTAACAAAAAGAAGCTAGCACTTTATGCTCTTTTAGCCTGCATAAGTGCTTGTGGTAATGTCGTCATCGCTTACGTCACGAAGATTATGCTTAACAGTGCACAATATCATCGTGGCTCATTAAACCAATTAATTAAGATTGCCCTACTGGGAGCATTAATCTTAATTTTGATCATGTTTCTAAATTTCGGATATCGTTATTTACGCTACGATATTATTCGCGATATCAATCTTGAATTAAAAGACAAAACCATCACTTATTTAGTCAATCAACAATCCGACTCGCAAAAAGAAGGTCTAAACTTAATGACCAATGATCTAAAGCAAATCGAATCACTGAAGATTGCTAATGAATTGATGATTATTTCAGAGGCAGCTGCTTTCATAATCTCGATTTTCGTAGGCTTACTTAATTCATGGATTTTAACCGTAATTTTTGTAGTAGCAACTATTATTCCCGGCTTTATTCAGAAGCTATTTATCAAGGATATTCAAAATAAGGCTGCCGTCTGGGAAAATAAAAATGCTGATTATACACAGGCAGTCACTGATGCTATCAATGGTTCTAAGACTGCAATGCTCTATGATGTTCAAATTCCAGTTATTTCTTACGTAGTTAACCAAGCAAAAAAGATGGAAAATGCATTGCGCAGTCTTAATTACACTCAAGGTGCTATTTCTACATTGATTATTACTCTCGCTGACATTTTCAGCTTTATTATTCCATTTTTAGTAGGCGCCATTTTGATGTTCAATGGTCAAATTGGTGCTGGTACTTTAGTAATGATCGTACAGCTTTCTAACGACTTTATTAATCCAATTACTATGATCTTAGATCAGCTCAATCAAATCCGCTCTACTAAACCTATTTGGGATAAGATTCAAAAAGCAATCAATTTTAATAATAAGAATGAAAATGCTAAAAATCTTTCTTTTAATCAGTTGAAAGTTAAAAAATTAACTTATACAGTTAATGACAAAACTATCTTAAAAAACGTTACTTTCACTGTTAATGCTAATGAGAAAATCCTTCTAATGGCTCCAAGTGGTTTTGGCAAGACTACTCTACTCCGCCTTTTAGTTGGTCAATTAAAGCCAACTAGTGGCTCTATTATAATTGATCAACAAAATGTAACCGGTAATTGGCAAAAATCGCATGCTTACTTTGGATACATCAATCAAAAGCCATTTATGTTTGACCGTAGTCTGCTCTTTAACTTAACTTTAGGTAAAGAGTATTCAAAAGAAGACTTAAATAATGCAATTAGATTATCAGGTCTGACAAAATTAGTTGAGGGAAAAGGACTCGATTACCAAGTAGGTCAAAATGGCAATAATCTCTCTGGTGGTCAAATTCAGAGAATTGAAATTGCCAGGTCTATCTTGGCGAAACGTCCAATTTTGCTAGCTGATGAGGCAACTAGTGCATTAGATACTAAACTTTCGCTACAAATTCATCAAACTCTACTTAAAAATTCAGATTTTGCGGTAATTGAAGTTGCTCATAAAATCTCTGACCAAGAAAAAGAAATGTTCGACAAAATCATTGATTTACAAAATTAAAAATAAGCATTGATTCACACTTATCAGAATCAATGCTTATTTTATACATTCAACTAAATTTTAACTTTAAAACAATAAATATTTATTTATCTATTTTGAATGTCTACTTGACACGGTACGGATCATTCGTCTTAATTTCGAGGCTTTTCTTAATCTTCACCATTTTGTTCAGGATCAATAATCAAAGATTCAGCTAGCAATATATCATTATATATTTGAAGAAGATATTCACGGTATTCGCTTTGTTGTTGTCCAATCATTTCCAAGTATTCGCGTTCAATTGCAAATACGCGATAAAAGGCCATTCTTTGAAGTGCCTTTTCTTCAGGAGTAAATTCTTCTTGCTGAATCGATTTAATTACCGCTTTTAATGATTCACGCAACGAAACCGCTTTTTTCTGCGTCAACAGCATATAAATAATATATTTTTTACTGCGTTCAGGAAGATACATACGATGGACTATCTGAATTGCCCGCTTAACCATATTACGGCGGATTTCATAGACCACTTTTTGAGCATCTTTATCATTTACTTGATGTGGCAAAATAAATTGGAAAATAAAGGTAGGAACCAACATACTGAGCAAAATCAATGTAGCTTCAGCCATGATTACTAGATTATAATTTCCTGTTCCTAATAATCTACTTGATAAAGTTAAGGCTAGCGACAAAGTAACTGCACCATGAATTCCGCCTAGTGCAAAAATAACCGCATTTTTTTGACCAAATTTTAGAGCTAAAAGACTATATAAATATCTGACAACCAAATTAGCTATATAGATAGTGACACCAACACCAATCCATTGCCAAATATGATCATTGCCTATGCGAGTTCTAAAAATTCTAACCATTAAAATTCCTAGTACAACAAAGACGGTACTGTTAAAGATTTCAGAGATTAAATTTTGTAAGTCAAAGCCCATATGAATTTGACGAGAATTTATTAATAAGCTTTGCTCTGCTTCAGCATTGTGCAATAGTCCGGCAACTACCACTGCAATAATACCTGATAAATGAAGTTCTTCACTGAGGACATAAATAATTAGCGGCGTCAAAATATAAATTAAATTTTGCGCATTCAAAGAATTAAATGAGGTTCTTAGCAAAAATTGTCTAAAAGTAATAAAGAGCCACCCTAATATCGAACCAAAAATCGCACCGCCAATTGATGAATAAAGAAAATTAGTAATCGTTTGACCATAATTAATATAGCCATTAATAAACCATAAAATTGCCATATTTAACAAGATAATGCCTGAAGCATCATTAAATAGTGATTCAGATTTTAAAGAGGCATTTACTTTATGTGGGACTTTTAATCCTGCAGTTACTGCCTCTGTAGCCGTCGCATCAGTTGGTGTACTAATTGCACTAATTATAAAGGCCAAAGGCAAACCAATTTGACCAATCCCAGCAGCTGAAAAGCCCGCTGCAATTAACGCGATCACTACCATTATTACAGTAATTCCAATAATCTTTTTTAAATTTCTGGTTACATTGTTAAATCTAGTTGTTTGTCCTTCAAAAAAGAGTAGCGGTGCAACTATTAATTCCATAAAGATTTCAGAGCTAAAAGAGGCTACTTGTTTATTAAGCAACGGAACTAAAGCAATTACAATGCCAATAAGCATACTAATATAGTTAACTGAAATATGATGCAAGGCTTCAGCAATAATAATGCTTATACAAGCAGCTAAGGCAAGCGTGAAACTTGAAACCATTAATTCCATGTATTTTCTCCCATCTATTTTTATTCTTATGAATCTTATTTTAAGTCAAGCAAGCTAAAATTATAAGACCGAATGCTTAAGCCTATATTTTTGCAATATAAAAGACCTAAAAGTAGCTAACTTTTAGGTCTCAGTTCATATCAACAAGCAGAGCTTTATTTTCTTTAAGAGAAATTTTTTCTATCAAATTATAACTACATACTAGACTTTCTGATTAATCAGCCCAGTTTATCATATTCTTTATCAGATACTGGTTCAAGCAAAGTATTTTCGCTGTCACCCACTATAATAGCAATGTGAGCAAACCATGAATCCTTGGTAGCTCCATGCCAGTGCTTAGTATTGGGATTTACAATAACAACGTCGCCTAGAAGCATCTTTTGTGCTGGCTTACCCTCTTCTTGGTACCAGCCTTCACCAGCTACCGCAATTAAAATTTGTGGAACTGTGTGTTTATGCCAATTATTACGACAACCTGGCTCAAAACTTACATTATGAACAGCAGTTTTAGCTTCTTTACTTTCTGCTAAAGGTTTAAGGTAACTTATACCCCTAAAGAATTTGACAAAAGCTTCGTTAGCTTCACCAAAACCAAAAACGCTATTTTTTACTTCTTCTTCATTTTTTTGCCATATTATTACCTCGTTTCTGACTTTAATTTTATTCTAAAATAGAGATGTCACCATGCAAAATATTTATTTGTAATAACGCATTATGCGTTTAAAGTATAACCAGTAATTAGTATTCTTAAAAGTGGAGACTGTAAAATAGTTTGTGTAAGGATGAATGATTCCTTAAATTTATTTCTTTAAACATTAGAAAAAGGAGTTC
>NZ_CANBCQ010000064.1 GCF_947367125.1 uncultured Lactobacillus sp. | reverse complement strand
GGCTATTTCTAATGGACAAAACGATATTGCAAATGAGTTAAGTGATGCAAGAACTAAGCTTCAAGCTATCCAAGACCAAGAAAATAAATTGATCACTAATTGGACAACCGAGTTAAATACTCAGAAACAGAATTTTATTACTTTACAGTCTAAGTGGCAGAACCAATCTAAGACAATTTCGGACAGTTATCAAGCTAAGATCAATGAAATTAACACACAAGCTCAATCTCAGCACAACTCGATTCAAGCTGCAGCTGATCAGCAACTTAAAAATAATCAGTCCGCTAATCAAGCTGAAATTGCTAAGGTCGAAAGTGAGACTAAAGCAAAACTTGATGAGGTTGAAAAAGCTAAAAATGATGCGATTGCTGATTTAACTGCTCAAAGAGATGCACAACTTAAAGCGGCTAAGGATGCTTATGACAAACAACGTGCCGACTTACAGACCGACTACAATTCTTGGAAAGAATCACAGATTACTGACTTTACTAAATTGGTTGAGCCGCTTAAAACCGAGATTTCAACTGATCAACAAGATCTTAAAGACATCAGTGATCAAATTGCCGCTACCAAGCAAGAACTGGCTGATATGGCTAAACAGCTTGATAGCCTAGATTTCACTAAATTCGTAACCGGTGATCAGTTTAAAGAAGCAATGGCGAAAAAGGCTAATGGACTGAAGGTTATGGGACTAGGAGGTGAGTATATTATGGCAGTAGATACAACAACGAGCAATATTGATGGCACACCTGCAGGCAATAGTGGCTCTGGTTTGATTGATTCAACCGTTTTGGCTGGGATAATGCAAACTATCAGTGATGCTATCTTGGGTAAAAATCATTACACAAAAGCTGAAGTTGACAACTTACTTAAGGGAGTTAAGGATCAATTGACGCCTTTGATTGAGCAAAAGGCAGATGCCACAACGCTAACCGACAGGGCTAATGCTTTAGCCAAGCAAATTGGCGATCTACAAACAGAAAATAACAATTTGAAGAATGTTAACGCACAATTGCAACAACAAAATGATAATTTGCAAAAGCAAGTAACTAAGCTAACGCCAGTTCATGTAACGAGTGAAGCAGACGTAGCAAAGCAAGATGCTTTTTGGGTAATTGTAGATGACTAACGATTTTATGCAACGACAGTGATAGCTGGCGTTTTTTTATTTTGAAAAGGAGAAAAACTAAATGGAATTATACGTTGGTGGTCATAAATTTGTGACCGATGATAAAGCTAACATTGACCAAGAAATGTTTAAAACTATTGATCAAGCTAATAGCTGGTCGGATATTTTATCTAATCCCCAAAATGAAAGTGCCTTAATTTCAATTAGGGACAACACCAATGCAGGGCAACCTTCTGGCAACGGAAATGTTGCAGGTGGCAATAGTGCTGGAATTGTTTTTGGCGGTGGCGACACACATGCAATTATTTCCGTTGGCTGGGTTAGACCATTAGTCAGAATTGCTGCAGGTGCTGGAAATAACTTTAAATGGCACGATGATGTAGTGCTTAAATCTGAATACGACAAGCTAGTACAGCGTGTAGCCACACTAGAAAAGCAAATTGGGGGGTAATTAGCCGCCTATATACCGCTCTACACAAGGCTTTAGCTACTTCTACAAAATTTATGGAGGTGGCTTAAATGAGTGTTCTTATAGATAAGCATGAATTGGCTGAAAAAGAAGATATTATTAACCCCAACCTAGCTTACGGTGTAGTGATGACATCAGACAACCAAAAAGCATTAGGATCAGTTCATGATTTTACTTTAAATTCAAAAGATAACACTGCCAATTGGACTTTTTGCAAAATTTTATTAAAAACAACCATTCACAAAGGTGATATTTTTACTATTTCTGCATTTGGTACATTGACAGGACCACATGCAGCTGATGGTAATTACAAGGCAAGTATTTATAGCAAGTATTTATAATAGTGATACTTCTAATTCATTTGATCCCACGTGTGAGACTGTTTTTCTAAAATCTGGAATTCGGAGTTCTAAAACCTTTATCGCTAATGCTGATAGCGATCCTAACAATCCTCCTATTTTACTAATCTATTCAGGTAAAGCTGGATCAACTGGGCAAAATTCCATTCATGTTCAAAATGTAAAAGTTGAACGTGGTTCTGTTGCTACTCCATATGTACCAGCTGTAGAAGATCTGGTACTTAAGTCAGACTACGATGCACTTAGCGACCGCTTAACCGCCCTAGAATCCAAAATGGGGGGGTACCAGCCTCCTAAGCCACTAGTATCAGTGCTTTACGTCACTTCAGTGGAAAGTGAGGTGGCTGCATAATGAGTATTTTTATAGATAAACATGAGTTGGCCGAAAAGAAGGATATTGTTAACCCTAACTTGTTGACTGGCAGCAAAGATTTTACTGGCAATTGGCTGTATTTAGATCAAGTTAAGCAAAAAGATAAATATTTAGATTTTACTGCAGTTTGCAGCGATTGGGCATGGAACGGCATATCCCAGTTCATAGCAGTAAATAAAGGCGAAACTTTTACATTTTCTGCGTATGCTAAAGGTAAGGCAGGCTCTTCATTAAATTTGTTTATAACTTTGAATAATGACGGTGAAGGTGGCTACAAAAAAGTAAATGGAAACCCAAACGGTATAACGATAACTGCAACGGGAGATTGGCAGAAAGTTAGTATGACTTTTACTATGCTTGACAGTGGTGCAATACAGCCTCGAATTGAAGGCAATGGCACTGTTCCATTTTGGATTGCTGGACTGAAACTTGAAAGGGGTGCAGTTGCAACACCATGGTGTCCTGCTCCTGAAGATTATGTAATGAAATCAGACTTAGATGCTCTAAAAGCTGAAATCAACCAGTTAAAGCAAGGAAAATAGGCTCTCGTTTTATGAAGAACGATAGTAGACCGCCACCAGCGGCCCTTTTTTGATGCAAAAATTATCGATTTAACAGAAAGGAAAAATTATGACAGAAGATCAAAAACAACCAGTAGCAAATACTACTGAAAACCAAAATAAATCCGAACAACAAAATGTAGCCACCAATGGCCAAACAACCAATACCGAACAAAAGCCTAAGACTCTAGGCGATATCTTAACTGGTGAAGGAACTAACCTCGTTTATGTATCGGGCATGCTTCAAGGGCAGCAAATCAACTGCGAAGGTCCAATTGAATATACTCGCAAACTTGATCATCCGCAATGGCCATTCATTCCTGCATTACCACAGTACGACCCAAGCAAGTGCAAGACTCCAAAATTTGACTGGGGCAAAGGCGAATGGGTAGATGAAAGCGAAGAAGCTAAGGAAAAGGAACTTAACGATTTAAAGCAAGCAGTTAAGACCCTACAAAATGAAGGTCAAGATACAGAGGGACTATCACAAAAGATTGATGCAATTCAGCAAGGCCAAACTCAAACTACAGCCGTTTTAGGTCAATTACTACCAGCCGTTCAAGAGCTGACTAAATTTGCAGCCAATCTACAAAATCAAGAATCAACTCAAACTCAAGGAAATACTGCTAAGGAAGAAGGCAATAAATAATGTTTAACTTTAATTTTGACTTTTCTAAATCATTTGCTGCTATGCAATCTTTAGTAAAGCAATCTTACGACTGGGGTCAACCTATCGATGGCTTTGTAAAAACGGGCGCAATTACTGCCAATGCTTACAAAGAAATCACTGGTCAAGACTATGGTCAATCTAATGCATCCCCTGTAGAGGAAAAGCAACCTGCTAATGAATCAACTGAAACCGCAGGTGATGATCATGATCAAGCAAACGATTAACAATCTGTTCAAGAATAGCAAGTATTCTAACTTAGGATTAGCTATGGTTCTGCTAGGTATCGCTTTATGGCTAATGCCTAGATATTTCTTTTGGCCACCTCAGTATGTTTCTTTGATGAATGATGATGGAATTGATGCAATAGCGGTTTTTGTAGGAGTTGGCTTGCTTGTTTATGCTGCAATTTCTGCACATGATAACAAAATAGCAGGCATTTTGCTTGTCGGTTCTGCTGCTTTTGTGACCTCAATCATGGTAGTTGAAGTTTTACACATGATTTTTGTTGGTCAGTTCAAAATGAGCGTGCCAGCTGTTCTGTGTTTATATATGCTTCTCAACATTTTAGACGTA
This sequence comes from uncultured Lactobacillus sp., assembly GCF_947367125.1. Classification (GTDB taxonomy): domain Bacteria; phylum Bacillota; class Bacilli; order Lactobacillales; family Lactobacillaceae; genus Lactobacillus. The sequence goes on along the minus strand of NZ_CANBCQ010000064.1, from coordinate 676 downwards.
GCTAGAAATAGAAACACTAAAGAATAGGAGGTGTTACACTTGCACGACTTCACGAACTTACTGCAGGTGTTAGCTCCTCTAATCATAGGGATTCTAACTTGGAGACTGAATAGTAAGAATAGCGATCATGACTACATTAAAGAAGAAAATGACAGGTTAAATTCCGAATGTAAGAGATTGCAAAAAGAAAATAATGAATTGAGAAAGGAATTACATAAAAATGACGATTAAAGATTGGATTTACTTAGGTATTACTGTAGCAAGCTATATCATCGCTGTAATTGCGGGTGCCTATGCTCGCAACAAGGCAAAAATTAATCGCACCACACGTGCTGGCCAAGCCTACGATGTACTAGGCAAAGTTGCGACTAATGCGGTCCATGAAGTTGAATTCTTGGGTGGTACTAGCAAGGAAAAGCGTCAAATGGGTTATGAACTAATTAACCAGGCTTTACACTACATGGGTATCAATGATGTAACAGCAAACATGATCTACGGTGCTTTAGAAAAAGCTGTAGCCGCCATGCATTTAGCAGATGCTGAAGAAATGGAAAAAGATCCTGCTGTAGCTCAAGATGTAGATGAAAAAGACGTCGTGCAACCAGTAGATCAATTGCCAAAACCTGAGAGTTCTGTTCAAGCAGATACTAAGGATGTGACTGCAGATGGCAAGTAG
>NZ_CANBCQ010000063.1 GCF_947367125.1 uncultured Lactobacillus sp. | reverse complement strand
TATCATTAATAATTTGTTGTTGAAGTTAATAAGTAATTGAGGAGAGCAATCTAAGATGATTGGTCTCTTTTTGTTTTGAAGGAGAAACAAAATGGAAGAAAAAGTAATCTTACAGGAAGCTGTCGATTTCGGCTTAGTGGGTAAAAAGTTTACGGTTTATGGCCTAGATCCTAACGATAACACGTTGGAAAGAGCTACTATTACCACTGCTTTTTACTTGGCATATCTCAATATGAATCGAAACAGTGATCCTCACAGATTTCATAATTATTCAGATTTGAAAGCCTATTTAGCAAGCAGTAATCCTGAAGATATTGATTGCATGCTGGGCTACCTAGTTGAACCTGGTTGGCCACCGGTGAATTATTGTGAAGCTTCTGATGTGATTCAGATTGACAATGATGTCGAAGTCTCTGACTTTGATGTTTTTCATCCTGAAAATAGCAAGCAGCTTTGCGATTATTTACGCATTCATCGCAATGACCCTTCAGCACACAAAAAAGAAATTGACATGATTTTAGGTCATGCAAATTAATGAGTAAGTGAGGTAAATAAAATGTTAAGAAAATTAGATTTTTGTGACAGACAGGCTTTAGCAGATCTGTTCACAAAAGAATTAAGAAAAAAGAAGGTAATGAAAAGTGCAAAAACTTACACATACAGTATCTAAAGAGAAACTGTTAAGTATCACTTTCCCAAAGAATAGTGAAATGAGCTTTATCTTAGTTGATATCAAGGCTTATTTGGCTGATTTGAAAAGAGATATTCATCTTGATAGAAACAATGAAGATTGGCACAAGAGTCGAATCACGTCCGTTTGGGCTTCTACTGATCCCGAAGAAGGATTAGCTCATATGAAAGATTTTGGAAGCGAGTATGGCTTAATCATGCTTGGTAATGGAATGAACCCTGAATGTTACTTGCATACACTGAATAAATCAGAAATGCAGGCAATGGCAGAGCTTAAACCATATGAGCTTGATCCTGAAGCTTCTGGATATTGTGCAAAGTTGGCCAAAATCTGCACTGACGATGTTGCATCTGATTGTGTGGATGTTCAGTCGGCTGTGCCAAGCAAGTACAGTCCAGCTGTATTGAAGAGTAATATTCAGCTCGATTTGTGTTGATTAAAGGTAAAAATACGGGGAAAAAAGTTTTTATATAACAGTTATTTTAAGTTGTATGTTTTAAAGAATTGCGATGAATGGCATTCAACTAATTTCATTACTAATCTGTAATTCAGCTATGAATGAAAGTTAAAAGAGGTATTAACAATGACAATTAAAGAATTTTTGGCAGATGGTGGCAGAATTAACGCACGTTGGGACTTCACTGACTTTGCTAGTCATGAAGTAGATCAAAGCAATTCAACAGAAAACTTTTCTTCAGTAGATGATATTGTTCAAGATGCAATTGAACAGGGATCATTTAGTGAAAATCAAGAGTTTAATCGTTGCTCTGAAACATTTGATCTTTATGATTCAGATGGCAACGAGCTTGCAACGGATCTTGATGAAGCTGAAGCTAATAGTTTTATTGCTAACCTGTAATTCAGTCATGAAAAGAAAGTAAAAAGAGGTATTAGCAAATGAAAAGACAAAGAACAGTTCGTGGCACGCTTAGTTTTCTTGATAAAAACGATGTGAAGTATTTAGACTTCACTGCGTTTAACGAAGAAGGCTTTGACCAACGTTACGTAGATCAATATAGGACCCTATACAACAAGGTAATTGTCAAAAAGCTTTTCAAGCATTTTGACATTTTGCCTTTTAACAATGATGTTATCTTCAATTTCTTTGGAAGAGACGATAATTCTCATAACTGGTATGGAGTTTTCTACGAACCAGAAGAATTAACCTTTGACCTTAAAAAGGTCCTGAAAGGCGATTTTTCAGGCTTAGAAGAATTACGTAACTACTCTGTTGCAAATAAAGTTCATTAATTATTAGAAATAGTCAATAATTCAATTTTGGCTCACAAAGTTTTACTTTGTACGACAAGGATGGCAAAGAAATTGCTATCGAAGTCGAGCCAAATGAAGTTGACCGTATCATTTCTAATTTGTAATGTTTAAGTATTATAGGAGCTTAATTATGGAAAAATTTGAATATTACACCCAATACAAGGATTTAAATGAATTAAGAACGTTTGATCCTGATTTGGCAAAAGAACTTAAAGAAGCACGTTCAGAAATTAAATCGTCTGAAGAGATTGACATTTATGATGATCTTGAGACCTTTGCAGACCATGAAATCGTTGAAGGCTGGTACTACGATAGTTTGAATGTCGATTTAAGTAACTATAAAATTTATCATGGTGCCCCAAGGATTTATGATTTTATTGATCTTAAGGGGTTAGGAAAAGCTATAGCAAATACTTGGGATGAAAGCTATCACTACTTATCACCAAGTGGTAAGGTTGCCGAATTTTATTAATAAGTAGTTAGAGAACAACCGTATTGGTTATTCTCTTTTTTTGATTTTGAGGTAAAAAAATGAAAAAAATTACAGATTTAATGCGTGAAAAGTATGGTCTAAGTAGAATTACTAAGACAATCGCACTTAGCCCTAAAGATACCATTTACGAAATGTTTAATAAAACTGCAAAATTTATCTACAAGAATGGTTTAGCAAATGATGATTGGACTGAACAAGATTTTATCAGTGGTATTAAAGAGCTTGACTCATCAGTTAAAAACTTGCAAAGAGTTTTACTACCAGATGAATCAGTAAAAGAAGGAGATTTTCAGATCACTCAATTTGAGTTAGATATGATTAATTCCGCTTGTGACTTTAAAAGAGCAAAATATACTGATGAATCTTGGGAAAATCACATTTACTTAGCTACAAATGATAAAGGTAAAAAGTCGGTTATTATTGTTGATCCATTAAATAGCCATATTGAATATGCAGACCAATCATGGCATTGGAGATACTCGATGGGAACTAAAAAGTTAAGTAAACTTAAGATTACTGGCAATAGAGAGGTACATGTTTATCACGGAAATATTCTTATTGGCAAGGTAAAGCTATTTGACGAAATGAAACGTGAAATTTCTTTTGACGACATTAGTTCAATCACTAAAAAAGCTCAAATTACTGAAAGAGACGTTGCACTTAAATATGCTGAAATTACACGTGATTTATTTAATCCTGAATATCGCAAATATACTTATCGGTTTGAAAAAGACACACTTATTGATGAAGCTTTAAAGTACGGTTCTTTTGATCCCGATGATGAAGCTTGCTATTTGGAATACAAAGATCACATTTGGTCTAAACCTGGTGTAGAAGAGCTTATTGTCAGAAATGCTTTTATTGATAAAGTTAAACATTATTTATTAAATACATATTCCTTTTTCTTACAAGCAAAGTATGAAGACGATCAATTGGGTATGTCTCATGCGAGATTTTATCAGCAAAAGAGGAATATTAAAAAGGAAAATTTAAAAGAAATGCAAAGACTTAGTAATTCTTGGTCTGATTATCTTGCAGGAGTTGAGATTGATAACGATGTTGATCTAACCAAGCTTCATAAATTAGTACCAGAAATTACTGCTACTTTACCTTTGCTACCTAAAGCAAGTGACGGAGCTAAACCAATTCTTCGTTTCAGAAAATTACAAAACCATAAGGCGTTAGGGATGTTTACCACCTTTAACAATACTATTGCTTTAGATTTTCGAGAAATAAATGGTCAGCCTGGTTTACAATCGTTTATTCATGAATATGGTCATTTTCTTGATTATCATTCTGATAGCATTGCTTTATCATTGCAAGATAACTTCACCAACAAGATTGTCAGCCATGTTGCTGTCTATTTGAATGAATGTGCTTTACAAGGTGAAATTACTGTTGGTAAACGTGGGCTAAACTATTTATTAACCCCAACAGAAGTTTTTGCAAGAGCATTCGAATTGTATGTTTCGCACTTGGGTTTTAATAACTCACTTATTAAAAAGCCCGAACTATACGCAGGAAAAACTAGATATGAGTATTTATGCTTTTCAAACATAAAAGAAGAAGTTTTCAATTATTTTGATGATCGTTTTCCTGCTTTGAAAGATAGCATCGCTGAATTTCTAGCACCTAAGCCCTCATTTGAAGTTGCAGATACTTCTCCTAGATTTGAGAAGACATCTAATCTTATGCCTAAAACTGACTGCAAGTACGATCAACTATCACTATTCTAATTAAAAAGAGGTAAAATAATGAACTATTTAACATCTATACAAACTAAATTGATTCAAGAAGAACAAATTAAGGTACAGGTAGTTGGCGAAGCAATTAGCTCTTTGCCAAATTATTTCTACTCTTTGCGAGAATTAGGATTAGAACCATCAGACGAATTTGCTGATGATTTCTACTACATTCGGCGAGGATACTACCTTTTGATGAACAGCTATTTTATGGCTATGCACAATAGTAATTTGCTATATAAAACTGGTTTAGTTAAGAGTGTAGCTTTGGCTAACAATATTAATAGCATATTTGTACTTAACGAAACTGACAAAGAATCGACAGATAAGATAATTTCTGAAATCAGGTATGACCTAGATACGGTTTGTGAAGCACTGCAGGATATTCTAATTAGTTTTAGCAGAAGTCAATTGATGTATCAAGTTCTTACTGGTGAACGAAAAGAAAATATTTCTTATTGGACTATCAATTACTTCAAAAGCGTTGTTTATGCTGTACAGATCGTAAACAATACGTTTGACCCAGAGCCTATTAGAGTCCCGCAGAAATTGGCTCATATTTATCAAGATGTTATTAGAAATGAGGAATAGAAAAATGATGAAAAATCCAGATCAATGGTTTATTACTGATCTTTCTGAAGAAGAGCAAGAAGAGTATAATCGAATTACTGACTATTTAAGCCAGCAGACCGAGCTAGACACTAATAGTTGGGGTAAAATTGGTCAAATTCTTGTCAATACTTATTTGGAAGATTAATAAAGAAAATAAAGCGATACTGTTCATTGAAAAGTGAAAGAGGTAAACATAATGCCAACAAAGAAAAATAAATTAATGATTGTCTCGAATGATTTGGGATATGGAGAAGTTAAAGCTTCCATTGATGGTGAATATATCAA
>NZ_CANBCQ010000062.1 GCF_947367125.1 uncultured Lactobacillus sp. | reverse complement strand
ACGATCAAAACTCACTTAAGAATTTTGATCGTCCTATTATTATGGTCTAGGAGCTAGTTTTTTCCCAGACACTTTTTGTTAGTCGTCTAACTGTTTTAATAATTTTTTGGCTTGATTTAAGGTAATCGTGTTGCGGTTAATTCGGGCAAAAGCACAGGCATCATGCAAATGCTGGCTAATGATTTCCTTCCTTTTTACTTGCTCGATGTCATTGAGAGCTTGTCGCAGAAGTATTCGAGCCATATAGAAGATTGCATGTTTCTCCGTGCCAATCTTGTAGGCATAACGCAGTAGTGCATTAGATTCACGATACATTTTCCGTTTGCCATAAAATTCGCCAGCATCACAAAGAATACTTAAGGCATGCATTGTCGTTAAAAGATTATCGATTTCGACATTCATAATATTATCCAAAACCTGGCTATAGTAGTGTTCTGCTTTTTCTGTTTCACCTTGCTTGGCATAAATCTGACTGCAGCCGTTTAGCGCCAGTAGGCGATAAATATCATTTTTAGGTAAATCCTCTGTAGTCAAAATATCATTAAAGTAAAATAGGGCGCTCATTTCATTGCGATCGCTTTTTAAAGCGTATTGGCCGCGTAAGAAACGGTAGTGGACTTTGTCTTTTTGCAATTTTAGATCTGTTTTTTCATTAATTTGGGAAAGTAAATTTAAAATTTTGCTGTAATTGAAGTTAATAAAAGCAAAGTCAGCTTCAAATAGCATGTGAGCGATTTGCTTGTGATCACTATTGTTCATGATATCGCTAATGTCGATAGTCATTCGCTCGCAAAGCTGCTTTAAGATCTTGAAAGAGGGTACTTGACCGTTATTTTCGAATTTACTTAAGGTTGATTGAGTACAGATACCACTACAAAGCTTAGTTTGTGATAATTTTAGTTCTTTTCTGATCTGAACGAATTTTTTAATATTAATCATGCTTAATTTTGTCTCTTAATAGTTTGATATAAAAAGTCGAGTGATTCATCTACATAATCTGGACCATAAGCCATTGCGTGGCCGTGACCAGGAATTACAAGTAATTGTACACCTAAGTTTTTGTCAGCCAAAAATTTAACAAAATCAAGTACTGTAGTTAAAGGGGTTAATTCGTCTGCGGAATTAATCATCATTAACTGCTTAAGATGACTATAGCCAAATGATGTAGCGTCTAATTTCTTTAAAACAGCTTCATCTTCAGTACCGGTATAAGTTAAAGTGAAGTATTTATAGAAAGATTGTCTGATTTGTGCAGGATCAGTAAATCCGAGTTCTTTAGCAGCATCTGGGGATGCCTTAAGGTCCTGATGATTTTTGATCCAATTAGAATATTCAACTGGAGCAGACCAAGTAACGGTAGGAAAGCCGTACTTGCCAGCAACTTCAATTGCCATTTCTCCACCAACACTAGCACCAATTTGAACAATATTCTTAATATCATCTTGATCGGTGTATTCAGACTTTAGTAGCCAGTCGACAAAGTGCAATGCATCTTCATGAGCAGCAGGAAAATGATATTTAGGTGCTAATGAGTAATCTGGAATAAAGGTCATAAAGCCCGCGTTAGCAAAGCGAATTCCTAGATTTTTGACGCTTTCTTTATCGCCGCGGAACCAACCACCACCATGCCAAAAGATTAAAATTTTGGTTTGAGAAGAAGTATCATTAGGATAATAAATATCAGTTCCTAATTCTTTTGTTTTGTCAAAAATAATATTGTTTTTAATTACAACCATAGGATACCTACCTTTCTGAAAAACTTGTCGATTTCATTATATATTATCTGTTTAGAGAGCTAAAATAATAGAAACTTTTTTTACTTTGCATGTTTGAAGTATGTTAGCCAGATTTTTGTTAAAATTATAACTACTAACACGATGAGGGAAGGCGAGAAAATGCATTTATCAGCTAAAGCTAGTCGAAAATTAATCAATATTGCAACAATCATTTGCGGGGTACTTATTGTTTTACTAGTAATCTATTGGTATCGTTTGGGTATTTTTACTGATCAAGCGAAAATGCGCGCTTATTTAGCCGATAAGAAAATTATTGGTCCAATTGTATTTGTCTTAATTCAGATTGTTCAAGTGGTAATTCCAATTATTCCCGGCGGGGTATCTTTGCTGGGGGGCGTGGTCTTCTTCGGCCCAATTGCTGGCTTTATCTATAATTATGTCGGGATTTGTATTGGATCGATTATTAACTTCTTTTTGGCTAGACATTATGGTCGTCCGTTTATTTTGCATATTGTTTCGGAAGAAACGCTCGATAAATATATGAAATGGACAGAAAATCAAAAAAAGTTTAATTGGTTTTTCGCCTTGTGTATTCTCGCGCCAGCGGCTCCTGATGATGTGCTCTGTCTGTTAGCTGGATTGACCAGAATGAAGTTTTCTACGTATTTTTGGATTATTATTTTATGTAAGCCTTGGACAATTGCGGCCTATAGCTTTGGCTTGCAATTTGGTGCCAAGTGGCTTTTAAGGCTAATGGGTAACTAATGCTAGAATCTAAGAGAATCTATCTAAGACCTTTTGAAGAAAAAGATGCACAGCAATTATTAAAATGGGGCATCAATCCGCGGTATCACAAGATGGCTGGTTTTGAAGAATATCATAATTTAACCGAGGCAGTTAATGGGGTTAAGCAGTATATGGCTCGTCCTGAAAGTTACGTTATTTGTTTACGGCAAAATAATGAAGTGATTGGCTTAGTGGAATTATATGAACGTGGATTAGATGAAAAAAGTGGTTTATTGAAGACTAAGGAAGTTGGCTTTTTACTTGATCAAGCATTTGAAGGCCACGGCTATATGACTGAAGCGTTGAAATTGATTTTGAATTATGCCTTTAATGAAAAAGGGCAGTTGGAAATCTGGGCTGGAACTTTTTCTGATAATGAAAAGTCACGGAAATTGCTTAAAACATTGGGCTTTCAATATGTTTATACCGTTGACTACACCCAAGTTAGTGCACTTTTTTTCATTTAAAGAAAAATATTATTTGCTCAAAAAAGAAGAATGGCTTAAAATGGATGAAAACACGAAATCCTAAGACTGCTTCAGAGAGTTCACGGTTGGTGTAAGTGAATGCATAGTCGTTTCCAGATTTCAATAATGTGGGCAATTAATAGTTGCACGGTTTGACGTCGTTATTCGTCTATTAAGAGGTGCAGTCTCAGTGACTGAAGATGGGTGGTACCGCGAAACCGTGTAAGAGCCGATTCGTCCCAACGAAGGGATGATTCGGCTCTTTTTTTGCATATTACGGAGGTTTTATATGCTTGATATTAAAGTGATTCGTGAGAATCTTGATTGGTCAAAGAAAAAGTTGGCTACACGTGGCATTAAGCCAGAAGAATTGGATGAATTAGTTGAAATTGACGCTAAGCGTCGTAAGGATTTGACTAAGAGTGAACAATTAAAGGCTAAGCGTAACGATGTTTCCAAGCAAATTGCTGAAAAAAAGCGCAACAAAGAAGATGCTAACGATGCAATTCAAGCTATGCGTGAAGTAGGTAAGGAAATTAAAGATTTAGACAAGGAAGTTGCTGAATTAACTGAAAAGCAAAATTACATCTTGCTTAGATTGCCTAACTTCCCAGCTGATTCAGACCCAATCGGTCCAGATGATAGCTACAATGAAGAAGTTCGTAAGTGGCACCCAACTACTAAATTTAACTTTAAGCCCAAGGCACACTGGGATATTGGTACTGATTTAGGTATCTTGGATTGGGACCGTGCTTCTAAAGTTTCTGGTGCTCGTTTTGTTTACTACATTGGTGCAGGTGCACTTTTGGAACGTGCTGTCTTTAACTTCTTCTTAGATGAAAACACTAAAGATGGTTATACCGAAATTATCCCACCATACTTGGTAAACGATGCATCAATGCAAGGAACTGGTCAATTCCCTAAGTTCCACGAAGACGTATACACTATCGTAGATAATGATGATCCAGATAAGCCACGTGATTTGACTTTGATTCCAACTGCTGAAGTTCCTTTGGTAAACTACTTCAGAAATGAAATTATTCATGAAAACAAGTTGCCAATTAACGTAACTGCATTGTCACCAGCATTTAGAAGTGAAGCAGGGTCAGCTGGTCGTGATACTCGTGGTTTGATCAGAATGCACGAATTCCGCAAGGTTGAAATGGTTAAGGTATGTAAACCTGATGAATCATGGGATGAACTTGAAAAATTGACCCATAATGCTGAACACTTATTGCAAAAATTAGGCTTGCCATACCATGTAGTTGCTTTGTCAACTGGGGATGCAAGTTTTACTTCAGCTAAGACTTACGACCTTGAAGTTTGGATGCCAGCACAAGACAAGTACCGTGAAATTTCAAGTTGTTCTAACTGTACTGACTTCCAAGCTCGTCGTGCTCAAATTCGTTACCGTGATGAAGATGGCAAGCTTCACTTAGCTCATACTTTGAACGGTTCAGGTTTGGCAGTTGGTCGTTGTGTAGCTGCAATTTTGGAAAACTATCAAAACGAAGACGGTTCGGTAACTGTTCCTGATGTTTTAGTACCTTACATGAATGGTATGAAGAAGATCACTAAAGAAGCAGGTTTGATTTAATAGTAATTCTATAAAAAAGAGGCTTAAGAGCAATTCGCTATTAGGTCTTTTTTATTGTCAGAACAACTATTTAGGCAAAAAAAGTGAAAAAACAAAATTTTTTGGAAAAATTTTACGCTAAAAATCACGAAAAAGTGTTAAAACGCGAACAATATTGGTGATTTTGCAAACAATAAAAGGAAATGATAGATATATATGAACTGTATATAAAAGTTATAGTTACAACGCGTCCTTGTGTTCCGGTATTAGTTCGAACAAAAAATAAAATTTGACGAATGGGTAAAGTGCGTGTAATATATTTAAATGTCGTCAGGCGAGAGCAAGAAAGCTTGAGTGAGACGACGAAAAAATAAATCAAAAAAGTTCTTGACAAAGAAATGATGATTTGATAAAATATAAAAGCTGTCTGCTTTATTCAAGGCAAGACAGAGGTAGTACTTTGAAAACTGAACAAAGTTTCGCTAAAAGTGTGCGGGTGTAAAAACCCAAACAAGAAGCGAAGTCAATTCGCAAGCAATAAATTTGAGACAAAGATCTTAAATAATCGAATGAGCAATCATTCAAACTTTTTAAAATGAGAGTTTGATCCTGGCTCAGGACGAACGCTGGCGGCGTGCCTAATACATGCAAGTCGAGCGAGCGGAACTGGCAGATTTACTTCGGTAATGACGCTGGGAAAGCGAGCGGCGGATGGGTGAGTAACACGTGGGGAACCTGCCCCATAGTCTGGGATACCACTTGGAAACAGGTGCTAATACCGGATAAGAAAGCAGATCGCATGATCAGCTTTTAAAAGGCGGCGTAAGCTGTCGCTATGGGATGGCCCCGCGGTGCATTAGCTAGTTGGTAAGGTAACGGCTTACCAAGGCAATGATGCATAGCCGAGTTGAGAGACTGATCGGCC
>NZ_CANBCQ010000061.1 GCF_947367125.1 uncultured Lactobacillus sp. | reverse complement strand
GGAAATTATGTCATACTTACTACAATTAGGACATTTTCCTAAGTTAACAGTTAAGACATTATCACTTGTTAATCACAATAATTATGTTAAAAATAAAAAATAATTGCATGAATGTTGAGTTGGCTATATAATTCAGAAAAAAGCAAACTTAATGGAGCAACATGTTTCATTTAAAAAACATGCTGCTCCGTTTTTTGTTTTGAGGAAGGTGTGAAGTAATTATGGATGAGAAGCCGGGATTAAAACGCGGGCTTAAAAGTCGTCACGTAACAATGATTGCAATAGGGGGAGCCATCGGTACTGGCCTATTCTTAGGTTCAGGTTCAGCCATTCATAGTGCTGGCCCTTCAATTATTTTGTCTTACTTAATTGTGGGAATTATTACCTTTTTTATGATGCGTGCATTAGGAGAACTTATTTTAGCTGATCCCGATAGCCATTCATTTTTAGAATCAATTAAAAAGTATTTGGGTAAGCGTGCTGAGTTTGTAGCGGGCTGGATGTACTGGGCTTGCTGGCTTAGTTTAGCTATGGCCGATTTGACCGCAACGGGAATTTATTTAAGATATTGGTTCCCTTGGTTGCCGCAATGGGTTGGACCTTTGGTGATTGTGGTTTTATTGATGTTGATCAATATGGTAAATGTTGGTCTTTTTGGTGAACTAGAAAGCTGGTTCTCAATGATTAAGGTGATTGCAATTGTAGCCTTAATCGTTACTGGTGCGGTAATGTTGCTGCTTCATACGCACGTAAAGGGTGGTTATGTTTCGCTAACTAATTTAGTTAGCCATGGCGGCTTTTTCCCTACTGGGATTTGGGGCTTTCTTTTATCATTTCAAATGGTTGTTTTTGCCTTTGTTGGGGTAGAAATTGTTGGTCAAACTGCTAGTGAAACAGCTAATCCACAAAAAGATATTCCTAAGGCGATTAATACCTTGCCAGTTAGAATTGGGCTTTTTTATGTGGGTTCAATGTTAGCAATTATGTCAGTTTATCCTTGGAATCAGATTACAACTAATTCAAGTCCATTTGTTCAGGTTTTTACCGGGATTGGAGTAACTACGGCGGCAGGTATTTTAAATTTTGTCGTTTTGACTGCGGCTATGTCGGCGACTAATAGTGCAATTTTTTCAACCAGTCGTTCATTGTATTCTCTAGCACGTAACAGCCATGCGCCTAAGAAACTAGGTGAATTGACCAAAAAAGCAATTCCAATGAATGCTTTGACTACTTCTTCATTAATTTTATTTGTAGTAGTTGCGCTAAATTATTTAATGCCAGCAGAAATATTCTCTGTTGTCTCAACTGTGTCAACGATTTGTTTTGTGATTGTTTGGATCATGATTATGGCAGCACATATTGTTTATCGTAAACAGAATAAAGATAATTTAGGTGCCTTTAAAATGCCGGGCTATCCTGTAACTAGCTGGCTTACGCTTGCCTTTTATGTTGGCATTTTAATCTTATTGTTCTTTATCAAATCAACGCAGCTGGCTTTGATTATTTCGATTTTATTTGCAATCTTTTTAGCGATCAGCTACAGTTTTGTTCGAAAAAATGATAAGGTATAGTGATTAAAGATAAATGAGAATAGATATATTTCCTAGGAAATTTTTACAGATGCTAAAGAAAGGGAGTTGGGTATGGCGAAGAAAGCACCTGAATTAAAGCGGTCGATGACGGCCGGACAGATGGAAATGATCTCACTTGGAGGAGCAATCGGTGTTGGGCTATTTATGGGAGCTAGCTCAACTATCAAATGGACTGGTCCTTCAGTGTTATTAGCCTACATTTTTGTTGGGATTATTTTGTATATTGTAATGCGGGCATTGGGTGAAATGCTTTATGTTGATCCTGGTACTGGTTCTTTTGCGGACTATGCTTCAGAGCATGTACACCCAATTGCTGGTTATTTGGCCGAATGGGCGAACGTTTTTCAATATATTGTTGTTGGTATTTCTGAAGTAGTAGCAACAACTGAGTATCTGCGCTTTTGGTGGAAGGGTACCTCTGATTGGGTTGCCGGCGTAATTATCATTTTATTTTTGCTGATAGCTAACTTAGCTAGTGCCAAGGCTTATGCCACTTTGGAATTCTGGTTTGCCATGATCAAAGTCGTCACGATTATCTTAATGATCTTATTAGGCCTTGCGGTAATTCTATTTGGCTTTGGCAATGGCGGCCATCCAGTTGGCTTTTCTAACCTGTGGAGTCATGGTGGCTTCTTCACCGGCGGAATCAAGGGATTCTTTTTCTCTATGGCCATTATTGTTGGTTCTTATGAGGGAATCGAGCTGATTGGTATTTCAGCTGGTGAAGTGTCTAATCCGCATAAAGCTATTGTTAAAAGTGTTAAGTCGGTTTTATGGCGGATTTTGATCTTTTATGTTGGGGCAATCTTTGTGATTGTCACGATTTATCCATGGAATAAATTAGATAGCATTGGCTCCCCATTTGTCACGACTTTTGCTAAAGTAGGGATTACTGCAGCAGCTTCAGTGATTAATTTTGTGGTTTTGACTGCCGCTTTGTCTGGTGCTAACTCTGGAATTTATTCATCAAGTCGGATGCTTTATAAATTAGCTCATGAAGGAGAAGCACCGAAGACTTTTGGTCATATTTCAAAAAGGATCGTGCCTAGTCACGCGATCATTGGGATCACTAGTGGGATTTTCATTGGTTTTATGCTTAATGTGTTGGCCCAATTTTTGAATAAATCATTGGCTAATATCTTCGTGATTGTCTATAGTTCATCTGTTTTGCCAGGGATGGTAGCTTGGTTTGTTATTTTGCTGGCAGAATTGCGCTTCAGACGAAAGAATCCGCATTTGATGGAAAACCACCCATTTAAGTTGCCACTTTATCCATATTCAAATTACTTTGCGCTGAGTATGCTGGTTGTGATTGTTGTCTTCATGTTTATCAATCCGGAGACGCAAATTTCAGTAGCAGTTGGTGCAGCAGTATTGATTATTGCGGCGCTGGTTTATGTGGTGAAACATCGAAAAGATAACTAAAATTGAGCAGTAGGTGAAAGGCCTGCTGTTTTTTTGATGTAATAAGAATTTTGAAGATACATAGAGATACATAAAAACTTTGAACAAGGACTATAAAAAGTAGAATTATCAAAAATAAAGCTACAATTAGTATTTTTGATTGTACTTTTAGCCTAAATTTCTCTATAATATTACATACTAAAAGTAAGTTATGGGAGGAGCGATGATGATGTCAAAACCAATTATTGGTATTTCAGGTTCTGTAATTATTGACGATGGAGGGATATTCCCCGGCTATCGTCGTAGTTATGTGAATGAGGATTATATTGATTCTGTAGTGCAAAATGGTGGTGTACCTTACATCATTCCGTTTACTGAAGATGATGAAGTAATTCGTGAACAGCTTAATCATGTTCAAGGTTTGATCTTATCTGGCGGTCATGATGTTGATCCACGTTTTTATGGCGAAGAACCATTGCAAAAGATTGGCGCTACTTGGCCTGAACGTGATCATTTTGATATGCTTTTGTTAAAATTAGCTGAAGAAAATGGAATTCCGGTGCTTGGCATTTGTCGTGGCGCTCAGATTATTAACGTGGCTCATGGTGGGACTCTTTATCAGGATCTTTCATATAGAAAAGAATTGACGCTTAAGCACATGCAAGGTCATACGCCAGCTTTGCCGACTCACAGTATGGAAGTTGAAGCTGATAGTAAATTGGCTGAAATTTTAGGTAAAACTGAATTCCGTGTTAATTCTTTCCACCATCAATTAATTAAGGATGTTGCACCGGACTTAAAAGCGGTAGCGACCGCCCCAGATGGCGTGGTTGAAGGTTTAGAAAATAAGCAAGGCAATGTCATTGCAGTACAGTGTCATCCTGAAATGTTACATCGCAATCCTGATGTAGCCTTTATGAATAATTTATTTAAATTTGTTGTTGATAATGCAAAATAGGGAGTAATAAATTGAGTGAGAAAGCAGGAGATAAGTTAGGCTTTTGGTCAATTGTCTTATTGGCCATTAATGCAATTATCGGTTCTGGGATCTTTTTAACGCCAGGTAGCGTAGTTCAACAAGCCGGTAGTAAAGCCTTAGTTGTATATTTAATTGCGGCAATTTTTGCAGCAATCTTGGCAATTTCATTTGCGGCAGCTTCAAAGTATGTCACTAAGTCAGGTGCTGCCTATGCTTATTCAAAGGCCGCTTTTGGTGATAAGATCGGTTTTTATATGGGCGTGTTGCGCTATTTTTCAGCTAGTGTGGCTTGGGGCGTGATGGCTGTTGGTGTAATCAAGTCAACTATTTCCATTTTTGGCGGGAATCCCAATAAAGCAATGAATGTCACGCTTGGCTTTTTGATCTTAATGGCAATTATCACCGTGATCAATCTGTTTGGTCAAAAGGTAGTTAAGTATGTAATGAACTTAGCCACCATCGGAAAGCTAGCTGCTTTGGTTTTAATTATTATTGCTGGGGTAGTTTTATTAATTACGACTGGTGCTTCAAGTCATTTGTCTGAAGTAGATCAATTGACTCAGAATGGTCAAAAAATTGTGCCAACTTTGACTACTACTACTTTTGTCATGGCGATTGTATCCGCCTTTTATGCCTTTACTGGCTTTGAATCAGTAGCTTCTGGTTCAGAAGACATGAAAGATCCAGAAAAGAACTTGCCACGAGCAATTCCATTGGCAATTTTAATCATTGCGGTAGTTTATATCGGCGTTGTAGCGGTAGCGATGATACTTAACCCACGCGCTTTAATGACGACTAAGCAAGTTGTAGCGATTGCAGCAATTTTTAAAAATGAAATTTTACGTGATGTCATCTTAGTTGGAGCATTAGTTTCAATGTTTGGGATTAATGTGGCATCTAGTTTTAATGCACCACGTATCCTTGAGGCAATGGCACGTGAAGGTCAAATGTCACAAGCTTTGACCAAGAGAACAAAGAATAATTTCCCAATTAGAACTTTCTTTATTTCAGTTGGCTTAGCTATCTTAATTCCAATGGCCTTTGAATACAATATGGTCAATTTGATTACTTTAAGTGCGATGGTTAGATTCTTGGGCTTTATCGTAGTACCGCTAGCAGTTATTCAATTCTATCGTGGTAAGACCAAAGAAGAAGTTTTAAAGGCTGACAAGAATGCTTGGACTGACGTTGTTGTGCCAATCTTATCGATTATTATTGTTGTTTTCTTGTTAATTGAATATAACTGGCAAGCACAATTCGGTATAACAAACGCAACAGGTCAAGTAGTTGGCGTTAACTGGTATGCAATTGCTATGATGATCTTTGGTTTTGTCCTTTTGCCATTAATTATGGCTTGGATTTCTAGAAGAGAACGGAGATAAGAATGATTAAGTAAGAATATCTTACATTTTTGATATGATGATATGAACCAAAAATGTAAGATATATTATTTTTATTACCATATTTCGATATTCTATCGGAGTATGGTTTTTTAGTACTTATGGTAGTGAATATGTTCTTTAAATTGTTTGCTCTAATTCATTCATAGTCTTAAATATATTTTGAGACTGTAAAATAGTTTGTGTAAGGATGAATGATTCCTTAAATTTATTTCTTTAAACATTAGAAAAAGGAGT
>NZ_CANBCQ010000060.1 GCF_947367125.1 uncultured Lactobacillus sp. | reverse complement strand
AAAAGAACGATGAAATCCAGATGGAAATCATCGTTCTTTTTTATGGTCCAGGAGTTAGTTTTTTCCCAGACACTTTTAATTAGTATTTTTTAAAAATTCAATACCCATAAGAAGATCAAGAACACTACAAACAGTACCCACATCATCGGTGTGACTTCCTTACCACGCTTTGCAGCAAGCATACAGATTGGGTAAGTGATCATTCCCCATGATAAACCGTCAGAAATTGAGTAAGTAAGTGGCATCCCTAAAATGATCAAGAACGCAGGAACGGCAATTTCTAACTTGTTCCAGTGAATATGCGCGGTGTTTTGAGCCATCAAGACGCCAACAATGATCAAGGCTGGTGCAGTAACTTGAGTAGTAAAGACACCTAAAAGTGGGCTGAAGATCATTGAGATCAAGAAGAAGATTGCCACAAAAACAGCGGTTAAACCAGTACGGCCACCTACGGCAATTCCGGCACTTGATTCAACGAATGCCCCAACAGGTGAGGTACCAAGGATAGAACCAACAGCCATGGCACTTGAGTCAGCGGCCAAAGCTTTACCAACACGAGGCATCTTATTGTTCTTCATAAAGCCAGCTTGTTGAGCTAAACCAATCAAAGTACCAGCAGTATCGAAGAAGGTTACTAATAAGAAAGTAAGAACGACGATCCACATCTGAACAGTATTGATATCTTTAATATGGAAAATAGCTTGACCAAAGGTTGGTGCCAAACTTGGTGCAGTAGAAATCACCTTGTGTGGCAGAGCAATTTGACCAGTACAAATGCCGAAGACAGCAGCCAAGACCATGCCGATAAAAATAGCACCTGGTACGTTCAAAATCATTAAAATGACGGTTACTAACAAACCAAAGATAGTGATCCAAACCAGTGGATCGTGCAAGGAACCTAAGCCAACTAAGGTTGATTTATTAGCAACAATCAATTTACCGTTTTGCAGACCCAAGAAGGCAATAAATAAGCCGATCCCAGAAGAAATGGCAAATTTTAAGTCAGCTGGAATGGAATCAATAATCTTTTCTCTTAACTTAAATAAAGTAATTAAAATAAAGATGATTGAAGCAACGAAAACGCTGGCTAAAGCTGTCTGCCATGAAACGTGCATCCCAATACATACAGTGTAAGCAAAGAAGGCGTTAATTCCCAAAGCTGGTGCTTCACCAATTGGGTAATTAGCAACAATTCCCATAATTGCTGTACCAAGGGCAGCAGCCAAAGCTGTTGCGGTAAAGACAGCACCGGTATTCATACCGCTAGCACCCAAAACGCTTGGGTTAACGAATAAAATATAAGACATGCTGATAAAAGTAGTTAAACCAGCAATGAATTCAGTTCGAATATTGGTTTTATACTTATCTAATTGAAAGTAGTTCTTGATAAAATTCATTATTCTCTCTCCAAAAAATTGTTCGTGTTTTAACTCCGTAAACACAACTTCTATACTTTATCATTGATGAATAAATTTGTAAATACGAATCATTTTAATAAACATGAATAACTTTGTCGCAATTTATGTATAAAAACTATAATAATTATTTCGATTGAATCAGCTTTCATTGGCGTAAATAAAGCATTATGCTAATGTATAAATGATTAAAAAAGAAATAAAGGTGAGAACATGTCCGCAAAACTTATTTTTTCAGATCTTGATGGCACATTGATTAATGATGATTTAGAGGTAACGCTCAAAACGCGGGATGCAATCCGCAGGCAAATTATTAATGGCAATATTTTTATTCCGACCTCGGCTCGTTTGCCTAAAGGCATGATGACCGTTGTTAATCAGATTTTGAAGGTCTGTCCATTTATTGCATATAACGGTGCGTTAGCGTTTGATGAAACAGGTAAAGTGCTGATTAGTCGCTTTTTTAAGGCAAAAGAAGCAGCAGAAATTTGCCGTTACGTCGATGAGCAAGACAATGATGTGGCCTGGAATATTTATAGCGGTTATGTTTGGTATTGCAGTGAACAAAAGAGCCCAAGGATTGAGCATGAAGAAAATATTGTCCAAGTGCAGGCAATACCAGCAACGATTAAGCAAATTGCCAAATTGCAGGGTGTACATAAAGGCTTGATTATGGGAAAAGCAGCGGATCTTGACCAGATGCAAGCAGAATTAGCTGCTAAATATCCTGATTTAACTTTTGTTAGATCAGCAGAGAATTTATTAGAAATTGTTTTAAAGGGTGTAAGCAAGGCTAGTGCAGTCAAAATAGTTGCTCAAGAATATGGCGTAGACTTGCAAAATTGCATTGCTTTTGGCGATAACTATAACGATGAAGATATGTTGGAAGAAGTGGGGTATCCATTTTTAATGGGTAATGCCCCAGCAGAACTAAAACAAAAATTTGCTCCGGCACAAATTACTGCTGATAACAATCATGATGGGGTTGCGAAAGCATTAGCAAAAATTGAATAAATAAAAATCGCATAGAAGCTCTATGCGATTTATTATTTCCTGGGAAATTATTGTTTGGCTTTTTCGATGATATAGCTACCGAAGCTAAAGATTATGATAACTAACCCAGCAATGATCCAGCCCAAAGTTGAAAATTTAGATCCAATTAAAAGTAATAGGGCAACCAGGAGAATATAAATAGTAGCAAGTCCAATTGTCAGTTGTTTATATTTAGTCCCTAATTTTTTCAATAGTGAAGAGCGATATCTGGTTAATAATTGCCGTCCAATAAGATAGATGACAACAAGAGTGTAGATTGCTGGAATAACAAAATCAAATTGTTTTTGAAAATATAGAATCCATTCGATGATTAAGAGGATAATTAATATTGTATATGCAAAGTTATCGGTTATTCTTTTTAGTTTAGTTAGCTTTTTCTTTTGAGCGATGATTGCGACAATGCCCAAAATTAAGCAAACTATGATAAGTGGGAAAAACCATTGTCCACCGGTTACGGTTGATAACACAAAAACTCCTCCTTTAAACACAACCTTTTTCAAATTATACAAGAATAAAGCGAAGAATTCACTGTAAACAAAAAACATTCAAAATGCATTCGTACGCAAATTGAATGTTTTTATTTATGCTTCGATTTGAATATCGGTTGGCTTTTCCCAATCTGCAGGCAACTTGCCCATTTCTTTTAATTTGTCAGTGATTTGATCCAAGACTATTTGCTTATCAGCTGGATTAGCCATGAAGTCTAATTTATCACCGTCAATTTCCATTTTAGGTGAGTAATCGTAGTTCTCATACCAAGGCTTGTAATAACGAAGCAGACGCTTGTAATAGTCCTCTAAAGTTGAATCATAACTTAACTGTTCATAGGGACGACCACGTTTTTGAATTCGTTTGATCATCGTGTCATATGAAACATTAATATGAACAAGCAAATCAGGATTCTTCTTTGGCATCCGTTCTAACTCGCCCATCATATTGTGCAATAACTCATAGTAAGTATCGACTTCTTCAGAAGTAGCACGGCCGATATCAGCGTTCATTTGGAAAAAGAGGGCATCTTCGTAGATAGAACGATCTAAGACGTTGTTATCTTCAGTAAGCGCGTCTTTAATGCTGTGAAAGCGTGTGTTCAAGAAATATACTTGTAATAAGAATGCGTATTTTTTAGGATCGGCGTAGAAAAGTGGCAAGACAGGGTTGTCGTCAACACTTTCATAAAAGGGCTTAGTTCCTAAATAATTAGATAAAATACCTGTTAAACTGGATTTACCGGCTCCAATTGGCCCGCTTAAAACAATAACTGTCATCACGTTCCTTCTTTTTATTCAGTCTTATAAGTTGCCGATTTCGTGCAACTTGTCATCAATTTCTTTTAATACTTCTTTTTGAGCATCCATGCTAGAAACAAAATCTAGCTTATCCCCATTAATTGCCATCTTAGGTGAAGCATCGTATTGTTCGTACCATGGCTCATAGTACTTTAAAAGTCTTGCGTAGTAGTCCTTTAAGCCAGGATCAGTACTAATTTGTTCAAAAGATCTGCCGCGCTTCTTAATCCGATTGAGCATTGTATCAAGTGATACATGGATATAGATTAAAAGATCAGGCTTTTTGCTAGGATTGCCTGGCGTATCTTCCATCATATTATCGAGTAAGTCGTCATAGATCTTGAACTCAGTTGGATCAGCGACCTTGCTATCGGCATTCATCTTGAAGAACAAAGCATCTTCATAGATAGAACGGTCAGAAACGCTATTTTTTTCCTGAATTGCTTGATTAATTTGGGCTAAACGATGGTTAAGAAGATAAGTATTGAGCAGGAAGGTATAACGCTTCATATCCTTGTAGTACAGGGGTAAAACAGGATTGTTGTCAACACCTTCATAAAAGGCTTGTGTTCCTAGATGTTCTGCTAAAATACTGGTTAAACTGGATTTACCGGCTCCAATTGGCCCACTTAAAACAATAACTTGAATCACATTCTTTCTTAAATACCATATATTGGACAATTAATAAGTTTAATACGAGATATTGTGGCACACAAGCGATTTTTTAATTATGTTTCACACTCAAAAGTCAAGGGTAGAAATGAAAAAATTGAATAGGAATGAAAAATCAGCTAGGCGGTGTTGCCTAGCTGTTTTAAGATTGAGATATAGTAGCTATAATATCTGCATTAATTAGCATCATTTTTCTGTGTTTAGTACAGAGAAGAAATAGGGAGATTATTATTGGCAATAGAGCCAAAATAAAAGCTCTTAAATAACCACTGGGATCAAGTGTTATAATTAGCGCACTATCTGTCATACCAAGTGGGGTTACTGAAAAGAAGATAAAATCAATAAATGCATGTAATAAAATTGATAGCCAAAGCTTGCCACTGTATAAAAATATAGTGGCAAGTAGCCATCCAATACCAAATGTAGATATTACATGGGCAGTTGCGATAGATAAGGTCCCTTTTTGGCCAAAATAATTAAAGTAATGAATAAGAGCGAAAATTAAAGAACTAATAAGAATTGATAAAAGTAATCGTTTATTAGCTCCTTTAAAAGTTATCAGGCAAATTAAGATGAAAATGTATCTTGCGGATTCTTCTAAAATGCCAGCTTCGGCGGCTGTAAAATAAACTTGAGTAATTGAAGAAAAAGTAGCTGACATAGCTGGATTTATAAGTGAGAATTGCCAATGCCACAATAATTCGGGCATATTTTGTGCTAAACTGAGAAAAACTTCAAAGAATGCAAACCAGATACTGAGTAAAAGTACAAAAATTAGCGGAATAAACTGCTTTTTGCATAATTTGAGATTGAAACAAAATTTAAATCCCCAACATTTAACAACAATAAAAGTAAAAATGAGAAATAGTAACGAAAAAGGAAGATGGCTTTTTCCGAAAGCATTGACAATAGGATCTTGAGTTAGTGTAGGGTATTTAGTGTATAGTAAATTGATAATTAACCAAATAACAGACATTAAGCGCAAAAAATTGTTTTTAACAGTACCAAAATTAGTAATTGTAATAGGAACTAATAGTAATAAAAGTCCCATGAGACAAATAACGGCTAAAATCAGGTTATTTGGAAAACCAACAAGTTGAGCAATATTCTTAAAAAATTGAAAATAAATAGTGATAAAAATAAATGGTAAGCTGCTTATGTTGATAAAGTTAAATATATTTTTTAAGTAGATATCTTTAGCTGAAAGAAAGCAAAAAATAAAGGCAGCAATTAAAAGTATTAAAAATATGGAGAAAATGCCACGGTTTCTTTTAAAAAATAGCTAATTAAATATTAGTAATACTATATTTAAAATTATTTGTAGTTTTAAAATATAAAAAAATTTTTTGGTGAATAAAGTCATAGTTGTATATTTTATGTTGTATTTGTGTCTACATCATAGTATTAATGACATCACCATGGTTGGGGTAATGAGTCAGATGGTACATCAAAGCCACTTGCGTGAGGGCCTACTCCTCCAATTGATGCATAAGGTCCCATAATCTTTGAATCCCGTACGGCAGCTGGAAGATTTTCAGTAGTATTAGGTATAAAAGAATTTGACTGATCAGCTAATACCGTTTTAGAAGCAAAAAAAGATGTGGAAATCGAAAATGTGATTAATGATAAAAATAGAATTGATAAATTTCTCATATTTATCTGAGACTGTAAAATAGTTTGTGTAAGGATGAATGATTCCTTAAATTTATTTCTTTAAACATTAGAAAAAGGAGTTCC
>NZ_CANBCQ010000059.1 GCF_947367125.1 uncultured Lactobacillus sp. | reverse complement strand
AAAGACCACATGAAGAAAAATTTAAGAATTGTTAGCGCTGCTGCTGCTGCTTTATTAGCTGTTGCTCCTGTCGCTGCTTCAGCTGTTTCTGTTAACGCTGCTGACAACACTGTTGCAACCACTACCAACACAGCAAACACTGTAATTAATGCTGGTGGTACCGCAATCAACACTCCAGCTGATGCAAAATACGATGTTGATGTAACACCTAACCTTACTGCTACTGCAGCTTCTACTGTAAATGGACAAACTATTAACGGTAGCATTACTGGTAACATTACTGCTAGTTACAATGGCCAATCATACACTGGTACTTTAGATACTAAGAATGGTAAAGTTTCTGTTACTGATTCAAAGGGTAATGCAGTTACTGACTTTGCAAAACTTACTAATGGTTCATATACTGTTACTGTAAACGGTGTATCATTCAACTTTGGTACTGCTAACGCAAACAAGACTATCACTCTTGGCTCAAAGAACAGCAATGTTAAGTTCTCAACTGATGGTAAGAGCTTTACTAACACTGTAAAGGTTGAACTTAACCAAGATGGTACTTTAAAGGCACCTATTTCAGTTCAAGTTTCAAACGTTAATGCACTTGACCTTTCAAATGCTAACGGTGTTAACTTCTACAACGCTTCAAACGGTTCACAAGTAACTAAGGGTTCAGTTAATGTAACTGCTGGTGTTAACGGTCGTTTGAACGTTTCAACTGTTGCTAGTGAAATCTTAAAGAACTTTGCTGCTTACCAAGTTTCAAATGGTAAGGCTGTATCACAAATGCCAGACCAAAAGGCTGTAGTTGCTGATGTTAATGCTGCTTTAAAGGCTGCTAATATTCCAGTTGACAATGCTGGTTGGTTTGCTGCTCCAACTTCATTCTCAGTTAATGTAAAGGCAACTTCATCAATTAATGGTGTTGACGCTACTTTACCTGTAACCGTTAATGTTGCTAACGGCAAGGACACTACTGTACCAAGCCAAAGCAAGACTATTATGCACAACGCTTACTACTACGACAAGGACGCTAAGCGTGTTGGTACTGACAAGCTTACCCGTTACAACTCAGTAACTGTTGCTATGAACACTACTACTATCAACGGCAAGGCTTACTACGAAGTAGTTGAAAACGGCAAGCTTTCAGGCAAGTACATCAACGCAGACAACATTGATGGTACTAAGCGTACTTTGAAGCACAACGCATACGTTTACAAGACTTCAAAGAAGCGTGCTAACAAGGTTACCTTGAAGAAGGGTACTGAAGTAACTACTTACGGTGGTACTTACACATTCAAGAACGGCAAGCAATACTACAAGATCGGTAACAACACTGAAAAGACTTACGTAAAGGCTTCAAACTTTTAATTAAGTCTAAGTAGTATATAAGGAAAACGAGGCAAATGCCTCGTTTTTTCTTTTGCTCCCGACAAAAATTGAGCAAATTTAGGACTGACTTTCTTCTCGGCTTCCTCCAAAGGGAGGCCAGATCTCTCAAAATATGTATTTAATACTTGATGGTTCATTGCGCTCCCTCATTTCTGTAAAAGCTATTGTTAACTAACTATATCAGGTTATTGCTATTAGGTTTAAGACTAACTTCTTTATAAAAGTACTTTTCTATTATCGACACCTTCATGCAAAAAATATAAAATATTCATTAGGTTCCATTAAAGCGGGTAGCTACCGCTGGAACTTAGTAACTTGGCATATGACTAACCACCCCTCACACAATTCTAAGTTACGGAGGTGAGCACATATGCGAATCGGAGTAGACTGGAGAGTACGCCTGCCTTGCTGATAGTTATTGCTATAGCTTGCAGTATCTTGCTTAATGCTTTAGGCATTTTTGCCATTCGTTTAGCAATTGCTTACGCTATAACAAAAAAAGCTAATCACAAGGATTAGCCAACTCAAAAGTCATTCTAAGTTACGATTGGAGTTAACGACCGGTACTCGTTAGCTCCTTTTCTTTTATAATTATACAAATTAGTTATTATTAATTCAACTTAAAGGACTAGCTTTTTAGCATCTTCCATTTTAGCTTTCTTGGCAGCTTTTTCAGCCGTCTTCTTAGCAACCTCATTCATTTCTTATCCATATCATTGACCCACTTTCTGCTATTTACGTAATGGTCGACATCCTTTTGCAAGCTGGCGATGTAGCCCTTGGAGTTGAAAACCTTAACGTGGGTACCAGTCTTGAATTCTCGGATATCAACTTTTAATCTAAACTTATTTTAGCTCATTTTGGTTCCATTACGGCTGCAATTGCGCTGGCAGTCTATGAGAAGGCTTTTGTAGTGCTTTCAATAATTTAGTGAAAATAAAAACCATTACTCAACCGGAATTCGAGTAATGGTCTTTGTTTGCACTTTTTTGAATATAATGTAGTTTTCTTAATATAACCCACACCTAGTATAACGTAATTTTTTCTGTATAGTCTAGCACCTAGTTCATTGTTTACTATTTTTCCATTACATTACGCAGCTTCTGCAATAACTGCTTCTTCAATCGTTTCAACGTAATGCGTGGTACGCCACATTCTTCGACTAATTGCGTGATCGTCTTCTTCTCAAGCAAATGTTCAAACAGGATTACCTGTTCAAGCTGACTAAGCTTCTTAGCTTCATTCTTTAATGCAACAAGGTTGTTCCAAGCTGCAGCTTCACCAAGATCATAGGCTTTATCGATGGCTGTATTACGTTCGCACACTCGTTGTTCGCGGCGTAGAGTATCAATTATATGCCAGAGAAGCTTCTTGAAACTCAATTTATCAATTTCCGTACGCGTTTTTTGACCATCTAGCTTGCGCAACATCTCGGCATACAAAATTACACCTTCTTGCAACAGATCTTCATAGAGATGATAGTCCGGTCGAACATGTGCCGCCTTTAAAGCACCACCAACTAACTTACGATTTTTCCATGCTTCTTCGAAATATTTTTGACTTGTCATTGTGACACTCTCCTAAATGATGTCACAAGCGCTTGTGCACTATTAGATTAGCAAGATTGAATCCGCAGAAAAACTTAGTGGTGAGATGCTCTAATCCCAAGTGTCGCATGTGTTTGTTAATTTCTACGATAAGCAAAGCCAAGTCAGATAGTACCTGACGAAGAACAGATGATAGTCAAAAAAGTGCAAAAAAATACAGCTCATGAGAGCTGTTAACGATTATATCTGATCTTAATAATCTGCTTAGTAAAAAAGCGGTGTTCACGGTGCAAATAATCTAATGGCTTAAATTCTTTTACAATTGTAAGTAGATGCAAGTTTAAAACATGATTATAGAATTTGTCAGCTAGCTTTTTGAAACTATCAACAGCATACAAGTCCAGTTGCACATAATAGTTGGAATTATGCAGGATTGAGTCAGAATTAATGACTGTTACGCGAAGATTATTTTCTTGCAACATATGCTGATAATATAAGTCAGAATAATAATGATTATGAAACAGATACTGACCAATTATCTTCGTAAGATTGGGCTTAGGAGAATCAAAAGCAAAATTATAAACCAAGCCGTTTTCATCAAGTGCAATACTGTTGAAAATAGCTTGATCATGGCGTTTAACGTGAAAGTCTTTAATCCAGTGCAAGCAAATCCAGTCCGTGAAGAAGTTTCCACTAAATGCATGCATTGAAAAATAAAGCACATTGTACATGACAATCCCTTGATAGATATCAACTCCAGCCTCGCGAGCTAGCATTCTCTGCCAAATCATATCGCAATGTACGGCATGCCGCATCAATCCTTGCATCATGGCATGTGTTGACTTCTGACTAAGCACAATTCCACGATTCAGATCGAAGGCTACTGCCTTATATTTGCCTAAGATAGGATTTTGCTTGAACTCATAGACTGCCAATGTGTTCTTATTGAGTCGATATTTATTGTCATACGTAATGTACTGCGCTAGTTGCGCGTCATTCTCAATTCTCCATTTGGTAAGGTCCTTGGACCAATTACGATATTTTATGTCAGTGGGCAAGCTAATAATCCCCAAGTTACGTTGCTTGTAGGCTGACACATTCATCACACTCCCTATGTTTGAATATATCTATATTATTTTGGATATTGAATAGTATTATACAGGATGAAGCATTGATTGTATAGCTAGAAATTATTATGCTGAAAAGCTTATTTTTTAATTAAACAGAAAGCTGCAATTAAGTCTACGTACCAAACTATTAACGTAGACAATCATGCAGATATATTACAGGATGGCTTGACTAAAATTATAATTAACTCAAACGGAGTTCCTGACGGAACTGAGACTGAAACATTGCTGAATTTAGTCAAACTCATGAAAGATTTGCCAGTACATGGCGATAAACTTTTTGATAGGGCACAAAAACGCATTAAATCAATGAATGCTGATCCAGAATGGAGGGACATGATTATGGACTTTGAAACTAGAATGCTTGAACGCGAGCAAGTTGGTGAAAAGAAAGGCCTTAAAACGGGTGCACTTACCTTAGTCGCTTCTTTGAAAGATGTTGGCTGCACTAGCCCACAAATCCTGCAGCAATTAAAGCAAAAGTATGGCAACGTATTCTCTGATAAGCAGTTAGAAGAATTTCTGAAACAGAGCTAAGTTGTAACAACAATATTTTCCAAGATGTCACATAAGCGGCATCTTTTTTGAGCCAATACATTAATTTAAACGTAAATACTGCAAACAAACCATGAATATAGAAAAATATAGAAAAATATGCTAACATGTTCATATAAAGATGAAACAACTTGCATGTGCGAGAATTAAGACACAAAAAAATCGCTACTCTAATCGGACAAATGAGTAACGATTTTTTGTTTCACCAAATTTTATAGCATTAAAACTAAATGTATTGGCTGAGGCTAGTGACGCTTGTGATGTCTTTTAGAGCCCAATCTATAATTTTTACGCCTTTTGCTATGACCATTGCCTAGCCGCTTGTCAAATAGTCTCTCTAAGACATAAGAAACTACGTTCACTAAAAGTGGCGCTAAGATAGAGCCTAATAAAAAATGAAACAAATCTAGCATGTGTTCACCTCCCAATGCGAGATCTGATATTGGAAGGCACAAACGTCAACGTTTATTATAACAAATGGTTTATAGAGTTGGATTTAAAATTAGCCAGTACATGGTGACAAGCTTTTTGATAAAGCGCAAAAACGCATTGAATCACTGAATGCTGATCCAGAATGGAGGGATACTATTATGGACTTTGAAACTAGAATGCTTGAACGCGAGCAAGTTGGTGAAAAGAAAGGCCGTATAGAAGGCGAAAAGAAAGGCCAGCAGCAAGGTCTTAAAACAGGTGCACTTACCTTAGTCGCTTCTTTGAAAGATGTTGGCTGCACTAGCCAACAAATCCTGCAACAATTAAAGCAAAAGTATGGCAATGTGTTCTCTGATAAGCAGTTAGAAGAATTTCTGAAACAGAGCTAGATCGTAACACTGTAACAACAATATTTTCCAAGATGTCGCATAAGCGGCATCTTTTTTAGAGCAAAAGAAAGACTGTTAGGCTGCACAATATACAGCCTAACAGTCTAGTAATAAGAGGACGGACAGAACCGTATCGCCTATCAAGACTAACGATCAGATATAAAGCCTCTGTCGGGCACCATAGCGCCTCACAACTACAGCGAAAAAACACAGCATTATATCAGCCTGATTTGATTTTTTCTATGAAAAATTATAACAATATTATAACCTAAATTCAATTATTTTTACTTAAACATTAGTCAATGTCATGCTTATTTTTCAGAGCAAAAGAAAAACGAGGCATTTGCCTCGTTTCCCTTATATACTACTTAGACTTAATTAAAAGTTTGAAGCCTTTACGTAAGTCTTTTCAGTGTTATCACCGATCTTGTAGTATTGCTTACCATTCTTGAATGTGTAAGTACCACCGTAAGTAGTTACTTCAGTACCCTTCTTCAAGGTAACCTTGTTAGCACGCTTCTTTGAAGACTTGTAAACGTATGCGTTGTGCTTCAAAGTACGCTTAGTACCATCAATGTTGTCAGCGTTGATGAACTTGCCAGTTGCCTTACCGTTTTCGATTACTTCGTAGTAAGCCTTGCCCTTGATAGTAGTAGTGTTCATAGCAACAGTTACTGAGTTGTAACGGGTAACCTTGTCAGTACCAACACGCTTAGCGTCCTTGTCGTAGTAGTATGCGTTGTGCATAATATTCTTGCTTTGGCTTGGTACAGTAGTGTCCTTGCCGTTTGGTACGTTAACAGTTACATCCATTGAAGTGCTGTAATCGTTGTAAGCTGATTTAGCTGCGAAGTTCAAAGTAAATGATTTGTTAGCGGTAAAGTTGCCCAAATCATCAACAGGCATCCCTTCCTTAGCTAATTGGGTCTTAATGCTATCAGCAGTGGTAGTCAATGCTACAGGTTGTGCACCTTTATCATTGTCACTTAATTGACGTGGTTGGTACTTAGCGTTAAATGCTGCCATAATAGCATTAACGTTCATAACATAGTTTGAGTTAGCGTTAATAGTTAAGTCACCTGACTTTACGATGTTACCACTAGCGTTGTCGTAGAAGTTAACTGAACGTACGTTAGTAGTACTGTAAACAGGAACGTCTGAAATAGTTGCGCTTGAGAACTTAACAGTACCGTTCTTGTCAAGCTTTACATTGACCTTACCAGAAACGTTGCTAGTAGATTGACCAGTAGCTGCGTAGCCATCAGCAATAGTTGCCTTAACGTTTGATGGAAGTAAGATGCTAATAGTCTTGCCAGCATTAGCTGAACTGAAGTTGAAGCCAAAGCCATCAGTTAATTCAACAGTATACTTACCTGGTTGAATATCTTCTTTCGTAAGCTTAGTAGCAGGTTGACCAGTAGCAGTTAATGTACCTGAAATAACTCTAATATTACCTGGGTTTTCTACATTAGCAGTATATGATTGGCCATTGTAAGTACCAGTAATAGTACCTGAAATATTACCATTTACATGAGTTGAAGCAGCAACACCTTGAAGGCTAGCTGAAACCTTAACATCAGCATTTTCTGCAACATTGCCAGCCCATTCAATAGTAGTAGCAGCGTTAACAGAAACAGCTGAGGCAGCGACAGGAGCAACAGCTAATAAAGCAGCAGCAGCAGCGCTAACAATTCTTAAATTTTTCTTCATGTGGTCTTT
>NZ_CANBCQ010000058.1 GCF_947367125.1 uncultured Lactobacillus sp. | reverse complement strand
GAACTCCTTTTTCTAATGTTTAAAGAAATAAATTTAAGGAATCATTCATCCTTACACAAACTATTTTACAGTCTCAAAAAGTTCTAAAAAGGTGATTTTTAATAAATCTTATAATTCAGTTCAAACAAAAATCCTATTAAATCATGACTTGCATGATATAATAGGATTTTTTAATTTTTCTTTTCAAGAACTTGATCCAACTTGTCTAAAATTAATTTCTCACGAGCAATAAGTTTATTTATCAACATATTTTGCTTATCGATTATATCTAAAAGTTCTGAGTAAGTCGGAATCTGTTTATTCCCTTTAGGAGTATTCTCAGTTACTGGATTTTGCTCATTATGCTTTTGCTTTAGAGCTTGTATAGCTTTATCAGCAACTATTTCTTGATATTTCATTTCCTGTTCTTTTTCTCTAATACGTTTTCGCCTTAAATCGTAAGCTGATTTCATTTTTACCACAATAACCTTTCTTATTCATTCGTTACTCATTGTATGGGGCAACAAAATCATAATTACGTTGTAATTTACAGATGACTTCTTTTACAGTCGCTGAATTATAAATCTTAAGAACTCGTTGACGATAAGCTTTCATCATTTCAAAAATTTTAGGATTCAAAGTAGGATTATCAAAATTGTAGCCTTGTGCTAAAAGACTGTAACCATTTTCAGTTGTAATGATCTGAGCTTTCAATCCGTGAAAGCCATCTTCTGCTGGTTCATTTTTATTAAAAATTTGGTTAGAACCTGCTACATAATCGCCTTCACGTAATGAATTAATCCTTAAGATCAGAATAGCATCTTTAATAAGACTTACACGAAATTGTTCTTGTGACATTACTTGTCCTTTCTAAACAAAAGGATCTCGCTAGAACGAGACCCTTTTTGTGTTGCATAAATGAAATAAAAATTGTTAATAATACTAACTATTTCTTAATAGCATCCTTGAGAGTTTTACCAGGTCTGAAAGCTGGAATCAAAGTTGCTGGAATCTTAATTTCCTCACCAGTTTGCGGATTGCGACCCTTACGTTCTGCTCGACTACGAACTTCAAAACTGCCGAAGCCAACCAACTGAACCTTTTCATCTTTACTTAAAGCTTCAGTGATTGCACTAAACACTGCATCTACTGCATCCGTAGCATCTTTGCGTGAAAGATCAGCTTTTTCGGCAACACTTTTAACCAATCCTGATTTATTCATAGAATTACCTCTTTACAACATATTATGAATATTTGCGGTATTTTAGATACCTCACTAAAACCAAAGATAACTAGCATTTATTGACCATTTATCCTTGATTCAATTCCAATATACAAGATAAAAAAATCTAAATCATAAACTCTCCAGATAGCAAAAAATGCATCCCCAAAATGGAAAACGCTATAGAATAGATATTCAATCGAAGGGATGCATTTTGTATATTTAATTTTCTTTGTTAGTTTGTTCTTCCTTATTTTTACGTTGTTTCAGACGCTGTTTCTCTATTTGAAAAATCTTAGCCTTAATACCCTTGATATTCTGTTCGTTTTCTTTTTGCTTTTGTGCTATAAATGCTTCTTGCACCGCTGAGTCATTAGCATACGTATCAAAGATTAGCTGTTTAAAATCAATTAGATCAACTAGATCAGCGTCAATGCTGTCAAGGGTCAATAAACGGTAAACGATAACGTCTTTTGTTTGTCCCATTCGATATACTCTACTAATAGCTTGTTGCTCGGTAGATGGCTTCCACTGTGGTTCACAAAGAATCACGATATTAGCGGTTTGAATATTTAGACCTACCCCACCTGCTTCTATTTGACTGAGAAGAACATTGTATTTGGTAGATTTAGTAAAATCACTAATTAGTTGCTGTCTTTGACTTGGACTAATATCTCCAGATAGGACTTCATTCATGGATGTAGGTAGCAATTTAGCTAATTTAAAGAGTACATCCCTCTTAAAAAAGGAAAATACTATTACTTTACGGTCCATCTGCTTAGCTTCACTAGCAATTTCCTTAATCTGTGCAATTTTTTCTGATGCATTATCAATAAATGCTGATCTGCGCATTTTAACTAGCCCACCAAAACCTTCTTCAATACAAGAATCATAAAAATGCTGTTCTTCTTCATTAAAGGTAGACCACCGCTCAATGATTGACATTTTAGGCAATTCTTTAAGAACTTCCTTACGCCTTCTTCTTAAATAAACAGTAGAAATCATTTCCTTAAATTTACTATCAGATAGTTGGCCTGCATTAAAGGTGTTTCTAATTTTCTGGGATAACGCGGGGTTAAGCACTTGAATTAACTGCTTCATTTCAGACACGTTGTTTTCTAATGGCGTACCAGTCATAAATAGTTTGTATGATGCCCTGTTAGCTAATAAATATACCTTTTGGGAGCGCTTGGCTTCGGGATTCTTAATATAATGCGCTTCATCAACAATTAAAATATCTAATTGAACTAAATCTCTCTTTTCTATTAAACGTGAACATTGTTCATAATTGGTCAATAATACTCCACCTTGATCTAACCAAGACTGGTATTCTTTATCACGCTTAGCACCACGAAAAACATAAGTAGGCAATTTAGACCATTTATGAATCTCTATTTTCCAATTTTCTAGGATACTTAATGGACAAACTACAATAGCATACCTGCTACCTATTTGATATAAGTGATTGATTACACCAATAGCTTGGATGGTCTTCCCTAAACCCATTTCATCCCCTAATAAGACGTTTCGGTAAGACAAAATATACTTAGTACCAAAGTCTTGATAAGCTCGCATATTCACAGAAAGATCTTTAGTGATTAAAGGAAAATGATTAACCTGTTCTACGATTGCCTTAGGCAGAGTGGCAGTAATTCGATGTTTTCCTTGACCAGTAAGTTTTTCGATTAGAGAAAAGTAAATCGCACCGTTAGCAATAAAATCTGCTTTAATTCGTTTAAGACTATTGTCTGGTAGTTCATCAAACTTAAGATTATCTCCAGCTTGATGAATAACTAATGCTGACTGATAAATAGATTGAGTAGCTTTATGCCAGTCTATGTAGTCATAGACACTAACAAAATTCAGATCATAATTAGTAACTGCAATGGAGTCTCGAACTGACTTAGCTCTTAGCAGACTACGGTAGGACTGAATAATTTGTTTTTCCTGTGTTTTTTGCTTAAAAGAGTAATTATTACAGAATTTCAGCAAACTTAAGAAACGAAGCTTATCAGTAGTTAAGTTTTCTGCGTTGAATACAGGGAATGCTTCTTTAGATAATTTTTCTACAACTTGCTTGGCCTTGGTAATGATTTTCTCTGTTTCAATAAGCGGCATTTCATACTGTGCTTTTAGCTCTTGAGGACTAAGAATAGCTAAATCCTGCAAGGTAACATCATCAGCTATTAAAGAATCTAGGTTGGGGAAATTGGACTCGCTACTACCTAGTAACCTAATTGAATAACTTGCTATATCTTTAGTAGCTTGCTCTTTTTGCAATTTATTCCATAACTGGATCATTTGTTCATGATAGACGGGATAGCTATGTTCTTTAAGATTGCTGACGATTTCTTCAGCTTGACTTAACACCCATGTGAGAAAAACGTCACCATGAGGTAACAGCCTGTCCACGTGGGGATGCATTGCTTGATATAAAGCGTCTAAATAAAATTGCTTTGATTTCTTAACCTTTTCTTTTACTGGAACATCCCCATGAAGTTCGTTTTCCCAAAAAGTAATCTGACTAATAAAGTCTTCAATTAAATCATAATTATCTTCAATTAGCTGAATATTTTGCTTAGCTTCTTGCTTAACTTGCCTAGATTGAAAAATATTGATTAATGGTCCTAGATCATTATGGTCTAGCTGGTCAAGTACATTCTCTAATTTAGATAATTGATTACCATATTGATCCTGGTATTCTTCAATTTGAAGCAAAATTTGTTCTAGCCAGAATAGTTTAACTGTCTCTTTAGAGATACTCTTACCACCTGCGTTGTAAAACAAAGGAATGTAATTTTGAAAAAGACGTGTTTCCAAAACATGATTTGATAAAGTCGAAATACCATCTAACGTAATTTGATACAATTCTGCTGGAATATCTGCTTGATAGCGCTCATAGTCCTTTTGTTTATATTCATCTACCTTTTGCTTAATTGTTAATTTTAAATTAGGTAAAAGTTGCTCATTTAAATAAGCCTTTGCATTAAAAAAATCTTTGGCTAACTGATTAATTTCACTGGATTTCATGCCTATATTTCCTTAATTGTTTCACTTGTTATTAACTTTAATAAGTAACGAAAAAGCCCATACTTCTAAAAAATCTTATATATAGCATACGGTTTAACTTAAAAAAATCGCCTAAAACTCAATAATGGCCAAAATGCACTAATGACGTAAAACAAAACAGCATTTTTAAGGAATTAGAAGTAAAACCCATTTTCGATACTTATGAAGTAAAGTTATATTTGACCGATAAAATTGAAACCAGAAAGGAACTATACAGCTAATGAAAGTTAGAGTTAATAAGAAGAATACATTACTATTTCTGGGGAGTTCAGCTATGGCACTTACTGGCTCAAATGCTTTGGGTCAAACAGTTCATGCTGACACAAACTCCCCTGCTGAAACAACTAAGGTTGCCAATAACCCCAAGTCCAGTAAAACAGATCAACAAAAACAAAAAGAACATGATGGCTTTACTCTTGTAACAGTTAAATCAGGTGATACTACTTGGGATATTGCTCAAGAAAACGATACTACCGTTGATGAAATCGTTAAAGATAACAATTTATCTAATGGTGGTAGCCTAATTCATATTGGGGATATTCTTAAAGTTAAAAGTGGTAACAGTAAAACTGAATCAAATACCCAATCTGACTCAACAGCTTCAAGCTCTCAAACTCAAACCAGCGCTAATGCTACATCAGTAGAATCAAATTCTGGCACTGGTGCAGGTTATCAAGCTCCTACTCAAAGCTACCAAGCACCACAACAAAGCCAAACCACTAATCAATCAGCTTCAACTACCTACTCTGCACCTAAGCAACCAGCAGCAAATTACACTTCTAGTGCAACTGGTAGTGAAAAAGCCGCTAAAGAATGGATTGCCGCTCGTGAATCAGGCGGTAGCTACACCGCTAGAAACCCTTCATCAGGTACCTACGGACGTTATCAATTAACACCTGATAAGCTTCATGGCGATTTGTCACCTGCCAATCAAGAAAAGACTGCAGATGCCTATGTTCGCGCTCGTTACGGTTCATGGCAAAATGCAAAGAGTTTCTGGATGACTCATAGTTGGTATTAAGATAACCCATACTTACTAGACATTAAATGTACCTAATTTGAACATCATTCTTACCTAATGAAATGAACTCCTGTTTAAATAGACGGGGCAAGATAAATATCTTGCCCCGTCTTCTTGAGTTCAAAGAATATGTAGTAACTATAAGAGACGATAATAGCCACTTTATCACCTAAATTAATGCTGGTATAATTGATGTTAGTTACTTTTAATTAGATTTGAGTGGTTATATGGATCAAAAGCATTATGCTAAATTAATTGATGAAGAATTAGATAAACTGCCCTTCTATGTCAAAGAATTCTACTTAGTTAAAAATTTATCAATTACTACCAAATATCAGTACTTAACTGAAATTAGGCGTTTTTTTACTTGGCTTAGAACGGAAGGAATCAGTAAAGCTTCTGCTAATACTGATATGGAACTGACTACACTTGAACACTTAAGAAGAGAAGATATTATGATGTATCTTGATTACTTAAGAAATAGCGTCAATAAGCAAAACAAGTACAACTCCCCCACTACAATCAATCGTTCAATTAATGCCTTGCGCTCACTATTTCATTATTTAACCGTAATGGCGGATAATCGTGACGGAGAGCCTTACTTCTATCGCAACGTAATGGCTAAGATCGAATCACTCCCTGCTTCCAAGACACTTAATTACCGTGCAACTGAAATTCAAGCGCATATGTACCGTGGTCAAATGAAACACGACTTTATTGACTTTCTTAGCAACAAATACGAAGGAAAGGTAAGCAACTACGTAGCTGGTCACTTTAAGAAGAACAAAGAACGGGATATTGCTTTAATTGCTTTGATGTTAGGAACTGGGGTCCGTGTACAGGAAGCTTCAAATACTAACGTTAATGATCTTGACCTTAAAATGGGGATGCTCAGCGTTACTCGTAAGGGTGGACAAAGAGACTCTGTTCCGATTGCCAACTGGGTGATGCCATATCTAAAAGATTATGTTGCAATTCGTAAGGAGCGTTATAAGCCAGCCGATAATGAAAAAGCACTATTCTTGACCTCATATCGTGGTCACGCTAAAAGAATTACTTCTAATGCGATTGAAAGCTTTGTCTCCAAATACTCCGAAGCATTTGGCAGAAGACTAACACCGCATAAGTTACGGCATACACTGGCTAGTGAATTATATAGTGAAACACATTCTCAAGTATTGGTATCTCAACAGTTAGGACAGCGAGGAACTAGCGCAACGGACTTATACACTCACGTTGACCAGACTAAGCAAAAAGATGCTTTAAATAAAATAAAATAGCAAAAAGGCTAATCGCAATAGATTAGCCTTTTTGCTATTTTACAAATCTTATGTCGGATCTTCTACTGTCTACATTATTCGGAACCAACCATGTCATTTACAAATTTTTGTAATTTATCTAATATTTGAACACTTACATGGTTAACTATTTTTCCATTTCTTGAATCAAAGTCAAAATTTTGAAGTTGCCATAAGACTACGTAGCCTTTTACACCATCACCATTACCACCAGGGATTAGTATTGGTTTATAACGTGGGTTATCTTGATACTTATCCGAAGTTGTTATTGGCATTCCGATAAACATATGTGTAGCTTCATTATAAGCAGTAGTACTCATTACCACATAGTGTCTTCTAATGTTGCCTTTGTTAGGATTGTGACCTCCCATTTCATGTCCAGAATGAGGTTCAGCGTCTGCTTTCACAATATCCCCTTTTTTTGGATAAATCATTAATCAATTACCTCACGTCCTAGGGGTTTTACTTCCTGCAATTCCAAGTCGTTCTGCATATCTTTTTGATAATCATAGTTTTTCCATTCTTTTGTTGCAAAAATGTTTTTCTTTACAACTGGTGTAAAAACTATATTCACACCATCATTTCTCACAGTATACTCTGTACTAGTGATTAGTATGTCTTTAGGTACTGTCAAGGTTTTAGAATTTCCAACTTTTCTTAATTTTACAGTCATAGTGCGTTCCCCTTCCTATGTATACATTAAGTATACACTTAACTACCAAGAAAAGCAAATATAAGCATATATTCAAAGTTGTATTCTGGACAAAAGTTACGAAACAGACGCAAGAAAAAGTAAAAACAAGAAAAACAAAAAAAGCATTTCTGCTGAGAAAAAACTCAAACAAAAATGCTTATTAATAATTATTAATGTGTTTCTTGTACTATTAACGCTTTAAATTATTTGTCTCATCGGATGTGTTTTTAGCAATAGTAGGTTTTTTATAAACCATTTGCCCAATATCAATTCCTAGATTTAACTCACGTTGAACATCGATTACAGTAGCAACTTCTCTCTCTTTGAAGACTTTTACGGCTACAAATTCGATCGTAACACTAATTGGCGTGTCAAAATTGTTTAATACAACTACATGTTTTCCTTTGGTGAGTCTGTTAGCATATTGTTCTCTGATTGTACTTTCAGCTGATCCTACTTCATTGATTGGCAGTGCGGTGGACATGACTACTTTTACGGAAATAGGATCAAAAATATTTTCACCTTTTTCGTAAGCTTCTTGAACCGCTTTGCCTGCAATAAGACTCAATGGCAAAATAAGTGACAAATCAGTAGATGATTTTCCATTTTGCGAATTAATATCAAAAGTAGTACGTGCAAGAGTTGAATTGCTTGCTAAGAGTCCTACTAGGTATCGCTTCATGTTAATAGTCGCATCCAA
>NZ_CANBCQ010000057.1 GCF_947367125.1 uncultured Lactobacillus sp. | reverse complement strand
ACATACTACTGCTTCAATGGAAGCAATAAAACTAAATAAACCACCTAATACGTCAAATGTGACGCTGTTACAACTTTTTAAAGCTGTCTGAAAAAATAAAAATTTCAATAATGATTTACAAGTTAATTATAACATTAATTGGTCATAATCTGCCAACAATGTTCTATGCAATCTTGTTCTTGCGTGGGATCCAAATAAAGAGTAAGCGAATCAAAACAATTACAGCAACTATAACTGAAAAAACTGCCTTAATTTGATTATAAGTTACGTTTTGATAAATCTTAGTTTGAGCAGGTTTTCTAACTGTAACCATTTTCTTCGTAAATGGATTTAGAACCTTAGTATGCTTAACCATTTTTATGCTTGACTGGTTAGCTTTGTCGGTAAGTTCCGTTTTTTCTAAGTTACTCTTGGTAGCAGGTAGAGAACCAATTAAATCACCCTGCACAACCGTTCTATGTTGACCATAACCATAACGAGAAATATTAAAATCGGAACAAGTGATTAAAGTAATTGTTCCTTTACCCTTTTGATTGTTTTCAACTTCAATTTGAGTTGGTTTAATCGAATAAGATACGGATTTAGTTTGATAAGCATATATCTTATGCATATCGGTGACATAAATTGGATCTCCTGCTTTCATATAGTGCAGATTATCCAAAATTGCAGGACCAGCAGATCCCATATAATGACCTGCTAAGACATAATTATTGATACCACCCATAGTTCTACCTGGAACCACTGTAACTACACCATAACTCAAATTTTGATTATGTCCGCCAAAGCCTGCAAAAAGTGGATTATGAATATTGACGACTGGAACCGACATTCGACCGATTGCATAGGCTGGGTATTGTTTAGCTCGCCAAATTTCTTGTGCGTCAATAGATTTTGTCTTTTTAGCGTCATAAGTTGTTTTGACCTTTTTATTTTTATCAGCAGTCCTAACAGTGATGGTCTTACTTGCTACTTGTGCATTTTGTTTGACCATATAAGAGCGACCAATTCCTGATCCTAAAAACAGCAAGGCCGCACCCACATAAAACATAGTCGCTAAAATAATCGTTTTCAGTGTTTCAACTACTTTATGCTTAATTGTATTACTTTTCTTTTTCATGGTTGTTCTTTTTCTCCGCCCTTTCCTGCTCTTGTCTTTCAAACATGTCCATATAGACATTATCTTTAAAAGACTTAATATCTCTTACTCTCCATATCATACGGATTCCGAAGCCAATTAGGGCGCAAACTCCAAAAAGGAGTAAAAGCCAACTAAAAAAGGGCTTGAAAAAGTTATAGACAGGAAATAAAGCAAGAACACAAACAATCATGATGAGAAAAACTACGCTCTCAATGTTGAGAAGCTTATCGTCTCGTTTTTTATCTTCTTTTAGTAAATTATGAAACATCATTATCTATCCATTAAAAGCACACATTACTAAACCGACAATAAAGGCTGATACAAATAGAACTAAGCCCCACTTTAAAAATGTATCAATTAAATCTAAGTGTTGTTTAAACATATTAGAATAACCCCGCAATCATATAAGCTACCGCTCCAGCAATCATCGTTACCATCATGAAATTGTACATACTGGTTGCATTACGCTCATTAGATGGTTGACTTGACATCTCATAAATTTCTAGCTGTTGGGAACCGATTAAGTACAGCGAAGAAGTTGCTACATAGAACAGTAATTGACCTAACAGCATAAAGAAAAATATCAAGAGCTTCATGTTACCTAGGTTCCCTACGGATGGTCCTGCAATAATAATGGTATGGATAATAATGACGGTTGCATATCCGCTCCAAATCATCCGATAACCTGAATTACGCCATTTACCGTTATTACCGTAATAACTGCTAACGACAATGCCTAAGCCAATTAGAATCAAAATTAAGCATATCCAGTCGGTATAGCGACTGATTGAGCTTAGCATTCTAATTAAATCAATCGTAGGTTGAAAATTTCCATGATTTTCAACTGGTCTGTTAAAGATATCTTTCACGTGAGAATTAGACTTTTGGTTAATAAAGCCTTTCAGTTTATTCGTCCCTGCTACCAGAAACAAAATATATTTATTTATCATGATTTAGCCCACCCCAAGTATCTTTCCGACTGTAAAGCATAGCCAACACTGCCTAAAGCAAAGTTATAGTAAAGTTTTGACTTTGGCTTAAAGAATTGATTTAAAGTTGGAACCTGCATAGGATGGGGATGCTGTTCTAAATTAATATGCTGAGACAAATTAATGCCTAGCTCTCGTAATCCCTTATGCTGTGTTACTAAACAAAAGCTATTAATAACTGCTTTACCTTTTGCCTTATTATTTACATCATTAAGCAAAAATTTAGCCGACTTGAAAGATATACTTGGATCTTTAAATGAATGAATTAGTTGATAACTATTACATTTTACCTTCCACTCATTGCAGACTAACTGCATATCTGCATCGATAATACTCTTCCAATCATGCAGATCTTTGCTTAATGAACAAGTATCAATGATTTTGGTCAAGATATTAGCTAATTGTTGGCTAGATGATAAATTAATATCTAAAACATTATTTTGAGCAATCATATCATCAGCAGTATAGACAATCTGAAAACGACTAATATACTCACCATTGGGATGCCGAATCAATTGCAAACCATTGACTTTTGAATTGCCAACCAACATTAAAATTTGATCGACCTGCTTAATTAGATACTTTGCTTCCTGGGGCAAAACAAAGCCATTAAAAAGTCTGAACTTCTTGGTTGGATAAATCTGACCTTGCGCTATTTGCAAATTTTTGCGGTTTAACAAGTTAAAGCATAGACTAATACTTGCTTGATGCCTTTCTGTAAAACTGCAATAAGCTTGTATCAAAGTTGAAAGAGACTCAATCAATGAATTAACAAAGCCTGTTTGATAAACTCTCTCTTGCGGATCTTTAGCATAATCAAATATTAAAGCAAAATTTCGAAGCTTTTTACGCTTTAAGTTTAATTTTAAGCCAGTTACAGGACGCTCAACTAATTCCGACTGTTCTGCTTGCACAGTAGCTACTAAAGCATTCAATATCAAATCCTTGCTATCCAAGTTTTTAAGATTGGCACGCATAACACAAGTCACTTTAACACTGTCATAAACAATCCCTAATGTATCAAGGTCAGCTTCAAAAATCACTTTGCTCAAATAATTATTACGATAAACAGTTTGATAATTGGAAATTAGCGAATTAATCAAATAATCAATTTGACTCATTAAAGCATTAGTAATCTCTGTAATTGGCACTTGACTAGAAAGCTTAGCGTCAACCATACAGCTCTTATCCTCTAACTTGTAAATCACCTTTAAATGCTTAATGGTGGTTTTAGCTTCGGAAGCTTGAGCAAAAAGATCAACTAAAGCCAAACTTATTGGTCTTAAGATGTTCTCGTTTGACGAGTACATACTCATTTTTAACCTCCTAAAACACAAAAAAGCACTACTTATTGCTAAGTAGTGCTTTAATAAATTACTTTATTAATTAATGGAACTTAAGATCCCGCTTTACACGAGTTGTCTTATGTTCACCGTATTTTTCATTATATTGCTTAATAGCATCATAACCATCACCATCGAGGTACTCTGTACGCTTATCCTTATCGCTCCATTCAGGAAAGTTTTCGTGTTTAAACTTGCCTGATTCACCAGAATTGATGTGAAAATATTGGAAAATGGCTGTATCGGTAAAGCCACCGCCCTTTTTATCTTCACTACCTCCTCGGTCAACGTTCTTAAGTTTCAAGTAGACGTTCTTATTCAAAGAACCATCTGGGTTCCTAATCTCGTCACCTTCGGGATAGTAATATTGAATCGTATGAGTGGTACGCATTGCGTATGCTTGCCCTCTGGAAATACCGCCTGCTAATTCTTGATGATCTAGCAATTCAGCTTTTTGTTTTAAAACAGCTTGCCACATAATGCAGTCTCTACATCCTGGACAATGTTTGACATGTTCCATTAACGGTTCACGTCTTGGACCAATCTTCATACGATCAATATGTTGCAAATATTTTAAATTGCCAATCTTATAATTCTCCATATGATTAAGCTCCTTATATGTTTTTAATGCTTAAACTTAAACTTTCTATAAAAATTTTAAGAGAATTTTTAAGACTTGTCAATAACACAATAATGAAAATTACTACTTAGTTTTATTATTTAATTTTAAATAGAGTTTGATCGTTGTAGCGCAAAACTATCTTCTTATAAGACTTAAGTACCGTTAAATCATCAAACTTAAATGTTATTTCACCGCCACCACCTGTTATCTTAGTTGGCGATACAGAGTCGGGCTTTTCAGAGTCTCCAACCGTTCCATCATTATTAAGTCCAACCAGGCGATACTTAGAAGCATCTGAATTAATAAAGTAATAATCATACAAGGTTACTTTTGCCTTTAATGTATCTTTGGTCAGTTTGATCTGTGACCACTTAATACTATCCTTTGGATATTGTTCTGGTGTTGTTGCCAAGGCGCTGGAATAGTCTTTAGCGTCATTGAAGACAAATTCTGCTGGATGGAATGTATCAGCAGACGATTGATAGGAACTGCTGGAAGTTGCTCTAAACAGAAACTTATATGGTGTTTCGCTATGCTTAAGGGATGCTTCCATTGGTATTACCACATTAACTGCCTTACCATGTGGAATCAAGACATTATAGCTACGGTAAGTGGGATGCACTTGTATATCGTTCTTGTCCTTGTCCTGTAACTCAAAATCCTTAAGTGGTAGAAGCAAGTCAGTATTAGTATTGTTAATCGCTTTGATAATGATTAAATCTGAAAATTTTGAAGAGGCAACGCCCCACATTCTAAAGCGGTCATATTTA
The DNA here is from genome assembly GCF_947367125.1 of uncultured Lactobacillus sp. GTDB lineage: Bacteria > Bacillota > Bacilli > Lactobacillales > Lactobacillaceae > Lactobacillus. The sequence continues at coordinate 3,317 of NZ_CANBCQ010000057.1, read as the reverse complement.
GCGTCCCCTAGCCCATCTTTTAAGGAGTTGGCACTTCCGCCTGTCTTAACAGTTTCCTTTGCATTATCAATATATTGCTTAGATTTAGCATAATAATCTGGTACCGAAGTATAGCCAGAATAAGTTACATTCTGCAATTTAGATTGCGCATTGGAACTGCTAAGAAATTGTGCTTTAACAGTAGCCCCATTATCAGCTTGATAAGTTAGCTGTGCTTTCTTGAGCATGGAATTGCTGAGCTTGGTTCCCGTATAAAATGAAATAACATTTTGCCAAGATTGCGTGGTACCTAAGTCTTGGTGAAAGTCAGATGGTTCATCTGGGACTTGAAAAGCTTTAAACTTATGACCATCAATTATTAAAGTGAAGTTTTGCGATGAGATTACTGTGCTATCAATACCTGTGTTATTAACAACTACAGGCATTGATAATACATTCTCCGACTGAGCAATGTCGCCTACGTAGAGACCCAGCTGAACACTTTTCTGCTGACTGGATCTTCTGGCTTGTTGTTGAGCAACTGGTGTAGTTGCCCTATTGCCACATGCTGTCAAAAAAGTAGTTGAACAAACAGCAATCACAGATAGTAAGATAGTTTTTTTAATTTTCTTCATTTTTGCCACTCTCCTCTTGATTGTCAAACACTAAATTGGGTAAAGTAGCTCTTTGCAAATCAAGAGTTTTATTACGATGATCGGGATAATAAAAAGCTTGTGTAATACCATCTTTTTCAATTACGGATCCAACTAATAAAAAAATAGGAAAGTTCCAGTTAGGAAGTTCTAAATCCGTATTTAATTTATCAGCTATGGCAACTGTTGGAGCATAAAAGACAATAATATTTTGTGTACCAGGTAACCCATTGACCGATTCAGTAAGGTTAACACCATCATCCGTAAATGCATTCCATCTGAGTAACGCATTTTGATAGTAAGTTAAATCATCTGTTTGCAAAGCTGGGAAAAACACTAAATTTTTAATTTGATTAGGAATCATTTCTAAAGCAATTTGCAAAGGTGAAGTCATATTACGTTTGATTTTATTTTCTTTATCTTTGCCTAAATTTAGGAAAGTCTCAAAGCCATGAAAGATCGGTAGGCTTAAGCATAATTGATAAATGTCAACAGTTTCCCAGAATCGGATGTGATATTGCACTGGCAAAGTAAAATAGCTTTGGGGCTGAAAATATTGGCGTTCTTGATTAAAGAAATACTCCATAAAGCGAAAGCCATTAACCGATAGTGTATAGGCTGTAACAGGCTTATTTAGAAAGTCTCGCTTAAAGTTCCATTTCCAAATCAGACCATACATAAATAATCGGTCTAGTGAATGCTTTAATCTTTTTCTATCGAACCAATCGGGATATAAAGCTGTTTGACGAAAAAGTTGCACTTGTTGAATACTCTTAAAACGTGCAATAAATTTTAGCCAATACAGGTCATGATCTGTCAGCTGAGTCATTACATAGTTGTAATCATCAGCAATAAAGTATGAATAGATGTGAGATACCGAATCTTGTAGTGTGAGATATTTTCTTTGCTTAAAATTGCGGTTGATCTTAAACTGTTTTTCTTCTTCGGCTGTAAACAATGATGGCAAGTAAGTTCGCCCTGTATCTTTATTAACAAAAGGATTTAACCCTAATTTAGTAACTGGAAGATTATCTTTAAATTGTTTTAAGCTACTGCCATCTTTAGTAAACTCTGGCATAATCTTCCCTCCTTAGATAAATGAAGCAATACCTGGACGAGCAACACCTTTAGGAAAACGCATAATTTGGCAAGTACCACTCTTAGTCTTAAAATCGATTCCTGTCAATCTTACAGCTACGGGAGTATGAGCCGTAGCGTCTAAAGCTGTTGGCTGTACAGGCGAATTAGCTGGCAATACGCCTTTAATCCAGTACTTTGGGGCTACTTCTACTAAGATGCCTTTAACGCTATCTACACGGACAATATGAGCAATGAAAATAGTGTGGTGATTCAACTTTTTTCGTACAATATCACTTGGATTAGGTACTAACGGCAATCTTGTGGTGTCAAAGAAGTATCGAATGCCTCGTGGTACATTCATACCATTTTGGGCATCCTCTTGTGCGGTTAGGGAATCTCGATAATCGCCTTTTCTAATCCGAGTAACCATAAATTTAACCTTTTGACCAATAAAAGCTCGTTTATGAAGAGGAGTAATTAAACTACGATAGTAAAAATCTTGCTCACGCATTCCAATTGTCATACCACGATAGTCAATAAAAACCATGCTCCGATTAGGGATCAGTTTACGTTCACCATCTTCTACGATCACTCTTTCAGGACGTTCAATAATTTGTGTAATCACGCCTTCACGTACTTCTTTTCGGTAAGCCTCAGGATCCTTGATATATTCGCTATATTGTGTACCACCAATCACGAACTCAGCTTGTTGCAAGGAACCTAGAAGAATATACTCTGCATCTACCTCAGCTTCATTTGTTTGTACAAATTGGTCGATCGCTACTTTAAGTCTTTGACCAACTAAATCTTCTAGGTAGCGATAATTTGCACCTGCATGATTCATTGGCACATAAATTGGAGCATTATTAGCCTCAATACGCATTTTAAGCATAGTTAAATTGCCATTGACTGTTTTAAAAGTGTCTACTGATTCACCGTAAGCATAAAGCAAATCATCTTCACTTAATTTAGAGTGAGAACTCATTCTCCGTCTATGTTGAGCAACAAATTCTCGCATATAAACAGGTATCTTTTCTGCTGATTTCAAAAAGTCAGGAATAGTATTATTGCTACGTTCAAAATGTCGTTCAGCATATTTAGGAATGCCATCGCTTTTTTCAGAAATACTCTTTTCTGCTTTATCAGCAGACTGGTCTTCAACTAAGATTTTCCCTTCTTTATCTTCGTTTTTTGAAGCTTCTGAGTTTAACCCTTTAGTTGAAGTTTTCTTTTCTTCTTTCTCTGTCTTAGTTTCTTTAAGCATATCCATTAATCGTTTTTCTGCCATAAGAAATTGTCCTTTCTTTAATCATTAGTTTGCTAAAACGTTGTTAATACTAGGTTAACAAGCAAGTTAAAAATACGTATAAGTTAGTCTAAAGCTTGAAAAATATAAAGACTTCTTTTTCATTGGATTAAATACTCTCGATAGAGTCGACATAAAAGGCCAAGACAGGCTGAATTTAATAAAAATGGTCAAAGAAAAAAGCTAAGTTTTCGCTTAGCTTTTTCTTTTTTCTCTTATGGTTTATTCCATGCCTGTCGTCTGCTTGCGTCTGGTGAAGTAGACAAAGGTGCCGATGGCTGTTGCCAAGGTTACTGCGC
>NZ_CANBCQ010000056.1 GCF_947367125.1 uncultured Lactobacillus sp. | reverse complement strand
GGAACTCCTTTTTCTAATGTTTAAAGAAATAAATTTAAGGAATCATTCATCCTTACACAAACTATTTTACAGTCTCACGATTAGCGTTGAAATATTGCTGCTAATTTTTGATATTAATTTCAGTAGTATTATTTTTATCTTTTTGTTAATAGATTTTTTAGTTGTATGTATAATCCAAAAGTATTATTTAAAAATTCGTAAGCTCTTAAATGATCGAAATAGTTCGATTTTTATTGGATTAATTTTATATATTTATTTATCAAGTTCTATTGTGTATTTGTTAGCATTACAGAATAATCGTATGACGACATTATTTGAGGTGTCTTTAAGTTTACTAATACTTCAGATAATTTTCTCCATATTTGCTTATTCGACGGCAGTTAATATTCAAAAGAAACTTTTAACCGAGCAAGAGCAAAAGGAACAAAGGCTCCAACTTGAATTAGCAAATGCAGATAGAAAAGCAAAAGAAGCAGAGAATAGAGAACTTGTTCTTAAACAGCAGAAATTAAAGTCTGAAATGCAACAGTTGCAAGAATATTCAAGTTATCTTGATAAAAATGAAGATGATCTACGCCGTTTTAAACATGACTATCAAAATATTTTAAATAGCTTAAAAGTTAGTGCTCAAGAGGGCGACACCACAAAGGTGGTAAAGATACTCGATCAATATACTAACACGCAGTTTGATCAGAAAGCTCTTCGAAAATATAAAGGTGTAAATCACATTCATGATAAGAATTTAAAGAGTATAGCAATTGCTAAGCTTTCTAAATTATATAGTTTAGATTTAAATTATAGTTTTGATTGCGAGCAAAACATCTATCAAATTCCTAAGAGCGTTAATATTTTGGACTTAGTTAGGATTATTGGTATTGCATTTGATAATGCAGCTGAGGAAAGTATGGCATTAATCAAAGAAACAGGTAGTACTAATAATGCTCGAGTTGATGCAATGTATTATCAAGAAAATGGTGATTTTGAATTTGAAATCCGTAATCGAGTTAGAGAAGCTACTATAGCAACAGATAAAATGAGTCAAAAGAACTTTACCACTAAAAAGCATCATATGGGATTGGGATTAGCCAATGTAAAAGAAATTACTCATAAATATGAGGATGTAATGATTGTCAATTATTACGTTGATGATGGTTGGTTTACTTTTGATTTAACAATTTTGCCTGATGATGAAAATGAAATTGAGGACTAAAAATGAAATATCCAGTTTTTATTTGTGATGATGATCAGAATCAGATTGAGCAAACTAAAAAAATTCTTGGTGCAGCCGAGATGATTCTCTCAGATGATGAAGAAGTAGAATTTTCGATTGCCACAGCCACTAATTATATGGATGCTATTACTTATTTGAAGGAGCATAAATTAGATGGTGGTATTTATTTCTTAGATGTTGAATTAGGTGGTGACACTGAAAATGATACCGGCTTCGATCTTGCCTCATTAATTAAGAAGCGAGATGAACGTGCACAGATTATTTTTGTTACTAGTCATGCTGATTTATCTTTAATTACATTTAGAAGACGTCTAGGTCCAATTGATTATATTGTAAAAACATCTGATTTAGATAAGCTTAGACACACGATGGTGAAGACAATTGAAGTAGCCATTTATAATTTGCATAAGTTCAACTATATGAAGAAGATGACTTTTTCATATAAGATTGGTCGACAAACTAGAAACGTTAATATTGATGATATTATTTATATTTCAACAACAGTTACTCCACATAAATTATTGATGATTCTAACAACAGGAGAAATGCAACTCCTAGGTAGTATTAATCAATATGCTGAAGAAAATCCAATGCTAGAGAAAATAAATCAGTCATGCTTAGTAAATCCTAAGAATATTGAATCGATTGATTTGAAGCAACATCGTGTACAGTTTATTAATGGAGATGTTGATGATTTTTCACGTACTAGTGTGCAAAAGATGAAAGACTTACTATCTGAATATAATTATAAAACTGAGACATTGGCTAAGAAGGAAGAAGAAAATGGTAATTTCGCTTAGGTACAAATCAATCTATGTCCCACAAATTGATGAAACAGATTGTGGTGCAGCATGCTTAGCAATGATCTTAAAGAACTATCATTCTCGAGTATCCATAGCACATTTGCGTCATATTGCTAAAACAAATACTGAGGGAACTACTGCGCTAGGTTTAGTTAAAACTGCTGAAAAATTTGATATGAATGTTCAAGCAGTTCAAGCAGATATGTCCTTATTTGACATGAGTGATATTCAATACCCTTTTATTGTTCATGTAATAAAAGATGGAGGACTATTGCATTATTACGTAGTTCTTAAAAGTACCAAAAGAAAGATAATTGTTGCTGATCCAGATTCTACCAGTGGAATTAAAAAAATGTCTAGAAAGGCATTTGAAAAAGAATGGACTGGGATTACTTTATTCATGGTCCCTAAAGCAGACTTTAAGCCTGTAAAAGAAAAAAAGAATAATCTGTTGTCTCTTTTTCCTTATATGTTTAAACAGAAAAAGTTGGTTAGAAATATCATAGTAGCTGCTTTATTGATGACGTTGATTAGTATTTGCAGTTCGTATTTTGTACAAGGATTAATTGACACTTATATTCCTAATGGTACATTTACAACTTTATCAATCTTAGCTATTGGGTTATTGATTGCATATGTCTTTAACTCAATTTTTTCATATGGACAACAATTTTTATTAAATGTTTTAGGTCAGCGATTATCAATTGATCTTAATTTGCAATATATTAGACATATTTTTGAATTACCAATGGAATTCTTTACTACTAGAAAAACAGGAGAAATTACTTCACGTTTTTCTGATGCAAGTAGAATTATTGATGCCCTAGCAAGTACGGTAATCTCATTGTTCCTAGATCTTTCTATTGTGATTTTGATGGGAATTATCTTAGCAGTTCAAAATATGACATTATTTTTAATTACATTAGCCTCATTACCACTTTATGCAATTGTAATTTTGGGATTTTCCAAACGCTTTGAAAAACTAAATAATGACCAGATGGAAAGTAATGCAGTAGTTAGTTCATCAATTATTGAAGATATTCAAGGAATTGAAACAATTAAAGCACTTAACAGTGAGCAGGTACGATATAAAAAGATTGATAGTCAGTTTGTGGATTATTTGAGAAAAGCATTTAAATATAGCAAAACAGAAGCTTTTCAGATTGCCTTGAAGACTTTTATTAGATTATCGTTGAACGTCATTATTCTTTGGGTAGGTGCTAGTGTTGTAATGCATAACCATGTCTATCGGTGAATTGATGGCATTTAATGCGTTATTGTCATATTTTGTTGATCCATTACAAAATATTATTAATCTACAACCTACACTTTAAGCTGCAAATGTGGCTCAAAATCGTTTAAACGAAGTTTATTTAATTAAAAGTGAATTTAAAGATAAAACTTCAGTTAATAGTATTCATGATTTAAATGGCAAAATTGTTTTCTCACAGGTTAATTATCGTTATGGATATGGCGAAGATGTTTTAAAAGATATTAACTTAACTATCAATGATAATGAAAAAGTAACTGTTGTAGGGATGAGTGGATCTGGTAAATCAACTTTGGTTAAGTTATTGGTTGATTTTTTTAGTCCGATAAAAGGTAAAGTAACTTTTAATAATTATTCAACTAAAGAGATAAATAAGCACGTTCTACGTTCATATGTAAATTATGTTCCACAAACTCCTTATGTCTTTGCGGGCACTATTAAAGAAAATCTTTTATTAGGAAGTCGTTCTAATATAACAGAAGAAGATATAGCCGAAGCATGTCAAATTGCAGAAATAAAAAATGATATTGAGAAGCTACCTTTAGGATTTGATACTCAATTAGATGAGAATGCAAAAATTTTATCGGGGGGACAAAAACAAAGACTGACAATTGCTAGAGCACTTCTTTCACCTGCTAAGGTGTTAATTTTTGATGAAGCAACAAGTGGGCTGGATACAATTACAGAGAAAAAAGTAGTTGATAATTTAATAAGTCTGAAGGATAAGACTGTAATATTTATTGCTCATCGTTTAGCTATTGCTGAAAGAACAGACAATATTGTGGTATTAAACCAAGGTCGAATTGTAGAACAAGGCAATCATACTGAATTAATGGCCAAGCACGGTTATTATTATGATTTGGTAAAAAGTTAGGTGATATTGCAATGAATGATCAATATTTAGAAAGTAGTAAGTTTTATTCGTATAAGTTTCATAACTTTTCAACGATGATAATTTTACCGGCTTTTATTTTAGTAATTTTGTTGTTTATTGGTTCTTTTTTTGCTGTGCATGAAAATGTGATTAATAGTATAGGTGTTGTTGAACCAGACCATATAGTTTCTTTAAAAAATACTGGATATAAAGAAGGACAAAAGATTTCAAAGGGTACTATTATTACTTTGGCTGATAACAAAAAACGACTGATAAAAAATAATATTATCGTACATTTAGATGATGAAGATAGTATTGCTATGCCCGATATTAAAGATAAAGGTAGTCTTAAAATAGTAACCTACATTCCAGATGATGAAGTAGCTACTCTTGCTGAAAGACAAAAAGTTCGATTTCAAGTTAAAAATAAGCAGGGAGTACTTACAATACTCAATGGTAAGGTTATTAGTTTAGGTACATATCCTGTGCAACAGAAAGGCATGAATGCATTTAAAGTTGATATTTTAATTAAGACAACTAAGTCTGAGAGAGAGTTTTTACGATATGGGATGCAAGGAAAAGTGACAATCATTACTGGTAAGACTAATTACATTAAGTCTAAGGTATTAAATTCTAAGTAGATTAATAAGAATAGCAATTATTGAAATTGTTGTTCTTTTTTATTGCTAAAGTAATACTGATAAATTTGCCATTACAACTGAATTCGATTTATATGTTAACAGTTTATGACGATAATGTGGAGGAAAGACCAAGCTCGTTAGAATATATATGTAAGTTGATGAGGCGTCTAGAGGTAAATAATTATGACAAGTAAAAATAAATTTGATCCAGAAGTAGCTTTACTAAATCAAGTTACAGATTTATTGATGGATGAAAGAGTTAAGCAAAATGAACGAGAAATTTTGCTCTACGCTAAACATCAATTGGAGCATCATGTAAATATGCCTAATATTATCTATCATTTAAAAAATATTTTGACTCCATTGGCTATTGGCGAAAAGCTATCGCCAGGAATGGGTAAGCTATACTGTGATATTGTTGCAGGCAATATTGGTAAGCTAGGTTCTTTGAGAACAGGCATTGGTATGGGAACTACATACGGCGGATTTTTTAGAGGCATCTAAAAAATAACGGTTAATTTGATTGAAGGCGCAAAGAATAATCATGTTTTTCAAGAAGAGTCATAAAGAAGAAGCAGCAGCATTTAAGGATAAATTAAATTCAATTATCGCTGATTCAGAAGTTCAAAAGAATAGTAAATTGGTTGAATTATTACAAAATGCTGTTAAGAAAGCAGAGAAGCATGAATCAATCCAATCAATTGCTTCTAATCTCTCGTTAAACTTAAAATCTAATTTTAGTAAAACTGAATTACCTGCACCTGTTGTTGATCTATAACTTAAAATTGAAAGATATGCAGCTGTTGGTGCTAATGGCTTGGTATCTGGAGTCTTTAATTGGTAAGGTGCGTTTATGAACATGACAGAAATAAGATCTTTTTTGCTTAATGCAAAGTCACAATCAGATATTGCTAATGATTCTGATGCTCTAGCAATAATTGATCATGCTTTGAGTGCAATAGAACAAAATACTGATCTAAACAAGATTGTATTTAAATTAAAGCAAGAAATTAACGATTATTCGTTAATGCATAATTTCAAGTTGTCATCAACGCTGACTAAGTTGAAAATTATGTTAGATGAAAATCCCGGTAAATGGGCTGAAGTTGGTTTAATCGGTTCAATCTAAAAAGAAAATGCTGATAATTCACGTAAAAATGAATTATCAGCATTTTTTTGTATTGAATCAGTATCATTTTATAATTATCGGTATCAAATATGCTAAAATGATACCGATAATTATAAAATGATACTGAAAGGGATAAAAGTTTTGAAAAAATTTGACTATCAGAGGTTAGACAATCTTGAGATTACATATCCAATAGTAAATAAATTAAATACAATTTATGAGTTACGGGGTCAAACCAATAGTTATAAGACTGATTTTCGTGAAGAATTGGATCGATTAGTTGAAGTAGCAAAGATTCAAAGTACTGATTCTTCAAATAGAATTGAAGGAATCTACACAGTAAATTCGCGATTAAAGAAAATTATGGCTAATAAAACTACTCCTAGAAATAGGGATGAAGAAGAAATATCAGGTTATCGCGATGTGTTAAAACTAATTCATGAACAATATCATTACATGCCAATCGTTCCCAATACGATTTTGACTATGCACAAAGAAATGTTTTCATATAATAAAAACGCTACTTGGGGTGGACATTTTAAAACAACAGATAATGAAATTATTACTGAGTATAGTGACGGGCGAAGAGAAGTTAGGTTTTGTCCACCGCCTGCGCTTCAAACGCCAGATCTTGTAAGATCATTATGTGATCAATATAATACAGCTTTTAATGCAGGTAAAATACCACCATTGCTTCTTTGTGGAGCGTTCGTTTTTGATTTTGTTTCCATTCACCCTTTTAATGATGGTAATGGCAGAATGTCACGTTTATTAATGTTGCTTACTATGTATCAGTCAGGCTTTGATGTGGGAAAATATATTAGTATTGAAAAAATTATTGAGGATACGAAAAGTGAATATTATCGTACGCTAAAGGAAAGCTCTGTTGGATGGGGTGATAATCAAAATGATTATTCACCATTTTTAAATTACTTTTTAGAGGTAGTTATTAAAGCATATAATAATTTAAATGATCGTCTGAGTATTACAGCACATCAAGCATTATCTGCTAATGATTTAATTTTACGAGTAATGCAAGAGCAATTACGTCCATTATCAAAAAGTGAATTAGTTACGTTAATTCCACAGTATAGTGACATTACGATTAAACGTGCTTTGGCTGAATTAAAGAAAGAAAATAAAATTAAGCTAATTGGTAAGGGAAGAGCCAGTAAATATATTCAAAATTATTAAAAATAAAAGGCTGATAATTCACGTAAAAATGAATCGTCAATCTTTCTTAGTTTATTATCGATGATTGTCATCAAACTCTTCTTGAGCTTTAAAATTTTGCTCTACGCTAAACATCAATTGGAGCATCATGTAAATATGCCTAATATTATCTATCATTTAAAAGATATTTTAACTCCATTGGCTATTGGCGAAAAGCTATCGCCAGGAATGGGTAAGCTATACTGTGATATTGTTGCAGGCAATATTGGTAAACCAGGTTCTTTGAGAACAGGCATTGGTATGGGAACTACATATGGTGAATTTTTTAGAGGCATCTAAAAAATAAATAATCGATATCATTTCTGTGGATTTGATATCGATTATTTTTATATATGGGCCAGTTTTTATTCATATTGTGTATTGTGGCTAAATTTGATGCATATGTTGTCAATTTACGATGATAACGTGGAAAAGAAGCCATTCTTGCTAGAATTATATATGTAAGTTGATGAGACGCTTAGAACTACTAAGCGAGGCAGATTTAAAGATTTATTGGAAGTATTTGAAATGGAAAATACAGTAAGTTTTGAAAATTTGAATTCAGTTAGTTAGAGTTGTAGGTGGTAGACATTCTCAAAACTACTACAATGGTCGTGGTACTGGCAGAAATATTAGAGCTATTGGCACTTTAGTAGGTATTGGTGCAAGTATCCTTAAGTACTTAGAATGATGGTGAAGGAAAAAATGAAGAATTATCTATGGCTATTAATAAATATTGCTTTTCTTGTAACCCTGTTTTATGGTCCTAAAACTCAACTTGGTATTTGGGTATCAGCAATTATCGTGATTCTTGCATTGATTGTAAATGTGACTGATATTTTCAGTTTTATTTCTAAATCAAGAAAGCAAAATGAATAATCATCGTTAAGAGGATTTAATATATTAGAGGTATTAAAATGAATAATTTTCAAAAGTTAAGTGTTACTGAATTACAGAATGTCGCGGTCGTCGTAAAGGTGGCTTTAATTTTGGCTCTTGGTGGAGAGGAGTTCAAAGAGGTACAGGTCAATTTATGACAGGTCTTCGTGATGGTTTAGCAGGTAAGTAAGGAAGAATATTTGAGATGAAGGAATTATCTGTAAAGCAATTGAAAAGAATTTTAGGTGGTAAAGGTCATTCTCACGATTACTACAATGGCCGTTATTGGGGTAGAGTTTTACGAAGTATCCGTCAAACTATGCCAAGTGGACCTATTAGTATTCATGGCTTTCCAAAATTATAAGTAATAAGGTTGATAAATTTAAATTGGTTTATCAACCTTATTATTTCATGTAAAAATATGTTGCTGGAATAAACTTATGAAAGATAATTATTATTTAGCATTAGCGGATGACGTAGAACTTGGAAATAAAATTATAATAAAGAGAACAATTGCCAAATTATTTATGGTAGCAACTATACTTTTAATAAGTGGTTTATGTGTTGTACGCTTAAATATTGAGACTGTAAAATAGTTTGTGTAAGGATGAATGATTCCTTAAATTTATTTCTTTAAACATTAGAAAAAGGAGT
>NZ_CANBCQ010000055.1 GCF_947367125.1 uncultured Lactobacillus sp. | reverse complement strand
TGAATTTTATTTCTTTTTTCTTCCTCACAAGCCTTTTTATAAGCTTCTGCCGCATTCCTTAACGCGACTTTATTAATTTACCTTATTTTCTCCTCTTTGGCAAGTCTGTGTTTTTGTTCGATTTTTTAATGCTTAATTGCCTAAAACTGCTAAAATAAAGCAATATTGTTCGTTTTATTTATCAATATGCATATTTTCTTGCCCAATATTACCTTTTATTTGTAGCTTATTCGAACTTTATTCCATAATTATAGTTTGAATTTTTTTGAAATAGCACCATTTTGGTGACCATTCATCATGATTTGATACTTTTCACTCGCCCAATATAATATTATTAGTAATAAGAATTTATCACAATAAGATGAGGAATAACGGATGAAACTGCAAAAATTAAATATAACATTATATGCCATCATTTTTAGTTTAATCATTGGCATAGTAACTGCTGGTTATTTAAATTTAATTAATTGGGTAATTCACCTGATTTGGGCACCTTTTTTAACTGCTTCTAGCTCTTTCACAAAATTTTATCCCTTCTTAATTTGTATCCCCTTCGGTTTTGCAATTGGTTTTATCAATAAAAAATTAGGAGATTATCCTTTAACAATTCAAGAAGTACTAACCAGCTTCCGCTTAAACGGAAAAATAAATTACCATAATTGGTGGAAATCATTTATTTTAGGACTAACAGCTTTAGCAGCTGGCGGAAGCATTGGACCAGAAGCATCTACTACCGTCTTAGCTAGTGGCATGATTAACTGGTTAGGCGATAGAATTCGTTGGGCAAATCATTTCAATAAAAATATTTGGTATCAAAAAATGGATCCTCACGAATTAAATCACTCTGATAAATTCAGCCAAATGTTTAAAAAGCCTTGGCAAAAGAAATTAGCTATTTTTCTTTGACAATTATTGGAATATTAGGTGCTGCTCTGGTCTTCAAGCTCTTTCCCGAAGAAGGAGTATTCGGTATCCACCACCGCATAATCAATTGGCAATGGCTTAACCTATTAACTGCTATCCCTGCATTAATCGTGGGTATTATTTTCAGCTATTTCTTTATCCATCTGGAAAATTGGTTTGCCATTATTATCAATGTAAAAATTGGTAAAGTTGGGCAAGCCGGTATATTTGGGATCTTGCTTGCTGTTGCTTCACTGATTAGCACGGATATTTTATTTTCGGGAGAATTTAGAATCGTTGCTTTTACTAAACAAGCATTTGAATTACCAGCAGGATTGTTAATAATAATTGCAATCGTAAAAGCAATTATGACTAATTTAGGCTTTGTAATGGGTTGGCGCGGCGGAACAATTTTTCCCGCTATTTTTTCTAGCTTAGCTATTGGCGTTGCCTGTGCCAAATTCTTACCAGGAAATCCTAGAATTAACGCAGTTATAGCGTTAACAGCTAGTTTAACAATGATCTTAGGAAAACCATTATTAACAATAATTTTATTAGGCCTATTAGTTTCAATTGAATTAACCCCAGTTTTGATTATTACCAGTTTATTGGTTAACTTTTTGCAAAAGAAATATTTTGAAAAGAAATTATAACTAAAAAAGGAATCCGTGTTGGATTCCTTTTTTAGACACCATATTTACGGCGAATATCCCGCTTTTGGTCCCTCTCTTTAATTGTTTGGCGTTTGTCATATTCTTTCTTACCTTGACCTACACCAATTAATACTTTGGCAAAACCATGCTTTAAATATACCTTAAGCGGAATAATTGCAATTCCACGTTCTGCTTGTGCTTTCGCTAAACGCGCAATTTCTTTTTTATGCAAAAGAAGGCGCCGACTTCGCAGGGGTTCGTGATTGTAACGGTTCCCCTGCTTATACTCACTGATATGGACGTTTTCTAGCCATGCTTGGCCATTAACAATTTGCACATAGCCATCACGCAAATTAATTCTTCTAGCCCGCACAGACTTAATTTCCGTCCCAGTTAGAGCTATTCCAGCTTCCAGCGTCTCTTTAATAAAATAATCATGCCGCGCTTTTTTATTTTGGGCGATTAAATTATCTTCTTTTTCTTTCTTCATTAAGATCAATCCCTAATGTTTAAAATTCTTTCGACCTCTACGACCATCGTTGCCGCGACTATGCCCATAATCATCATGATTGTTAAATCTACCACCACGACGACCATGATTATTATGAAAGCCACGATTACCACGACGACGATTATTCATCCCGCGATCATTGTATTTATGCTTAGGCGCATTAGGATCATAAACTTCGAAGTCCAATTGATGTTGCTCAACGTTAGCATTAATCAAAGTAACCTTGATCGGCATCCCTACCTTGTACTGTTTATGTGTGCCGCGACCAGTAAGGGTTAATGATTTTTCATTAAAGCTGTAGAAATCGTCAGTTAAATTAGAAATATGAACTAACCCTTCAACCGTATTCGGCAATTGAATAAACATACCAAAACTAGTTACGGATGAAACTACAGCATCAAAGTGTTGTCCCACTTGATCTGCCATATACTCGGTCATCTTCAAGTCATTTACTTCACGTTCAGTATCAATTGAACGTCTTTCTTGGGTTGAAGTTTGTTCCGCAACATCTGGCAAATAACCAGCAAAGTGCTTTTGCGTCTCTTCATCCATACCTTTTTCTTGATATGCGTGAATCATCCGGTGCACCATCAAGTCTGAATAACGTCTAATTGGTGATGTAAAGTGAGTGTAATACTTTGCTGCTAAGCCAAAGTGACCCAAAGCATCTTCTGAATAATGTGCCTGCTTCAAGCTACGCAACATCATCATTTGTACTACAGCTTCTTCAGGAGTACCAGTAGTCTTAGAAACCACTTTTTGCAAATCAAGCGGTTTAATATTTTCTGGATCAGCATGAATATTCAAACCAAAGGCGCTGCAAAATTCAAAGAAGGTCTTAATTCTTTCAGCATCTGGTGTTTCGTGTACACGGTACAAGAATGGTACATGCTTTTTGAAAAAGTCTTCAGCTACAGTTTCATTAGCCATCAACATAAATGATTCAATCATCTTTTCAGCAGTACCACGTTCATGAAGCACAATATCCGTTGGCTTACCTTGATCATCAACGATAATTTTTGCCTCCGGTTCTTCAAAGTCAATTGCTCCGCGTTGATGACGTTGTTTGTACAAAGCAGCATGCAAATCTGCCATTTCTTCTAGCATGGGACGCAATTTAACATACTTATCCTCTAGGCCGTCCATATCACCTTTAAGAGTTTGGTTAACCTTGTTATAAGTCATACGGCCATGTGAGCGCATCACAGAAGGATAAATCTTATAGCCTACTCTTTTACCTTCTGGTGTAATTTCCATGTCACAGGATAAAACAAGTCGGTCTACGCCCTCATTCAAAGAACAAATTCCATTTGAAAGTCTAAATGGCAGCATTGGAATTACCCGATCAACTAAGTATGTACTATTGCCACGAGCAAAAGCTTCTTCATTTAAAGGAGTATTTTCTGTTACGTAATGAGAAACATCGGCAATATGAACTCCCAAATGATAATTTCCGTTAGGCTTTTTCCATAAAACTACCGCATCATCAAAGTCTTTTGAATCATCCCCATCAATAGTAACAGCGGGCTGGTCAGTAATATCAACTCTGCCCTTCTTTTCTTCTTCAGTAACATGATCAGGAATAGCATTTGCCTGAGCCATTGCCTCTTCTGGCCATTCAGTTCTAACATCATGAGCTGAAACAATTGACATAATATCAACGCCAGGATCATTTTTATTACCAATGATGTTAATTACCGTGCCAGTCATTGACTCAGGATTATCTTCATCAGGATAGTCCTTAATTGAGACCTTAACCATATCGCCCATTTGAGGAATTAAACCATTTTCTGATAAATAAACACGATACTTGTGCAGTTTCTTATCGTTACTCAAAGCGTAACCAATAAAATGGCTAATTTTTCTTTGTTTATCAGTTAATGGGTGAAATTCACCAACTAATGTTTCCAGACCACGTTCAAGAATTTCTTCAACTTGCCCTTCTGGTCCTTTACCATTCCAAGGATTACCACCAGCAGTAATCTTAACTTTTACGCGGTCGCCATTAACAGCATATTTGGTATAATCTGCAGCGACAAATACATCGTCTGCATTTTCATCATCTAATCTAACAAAACCAAAGCCTTTATCATTGGCTCTAAATTCACCTTCAACTTCGGTATTTTCTTGGGCCAATTGATATTGCCCTTTACCATCAGTAATAATTTTCTTTTCATGCTCTAAAAAAGAAAGAGCTTTAATTAATTCAGTAAAATTACCTAATCTATCACGACGTGCTTCACGTTCAATTTGATCTACACGAAATTGTTTTTGTGGATTATGGCGAAAAATTTCTAAAACGCCGGCCAAAATTTTTTCGTTTTGTGCCATGCAGTTATTCTCCGATCTTTAAATTTAATAAAAAAAGCCTCCCCATCATATTTTGATCGGGAGGTACAAAATTTATTTTGAAGACATGTAAGCTAAGATAATAGCAAAGACGAAAAAGAGTACCAATAAAACTGAGGTTACTTTTTCCATAAATGCTTCAAAACCACGTTTTTTGGTTTGACCACTAAAAACGGCACCGCCAGATAAGGCGTTCAATGCATCTTGTTGTTTTTGTGGCTGCATCATTGTTGCAATAACGATTAAGATTGAAACAATGATTAGTAGCGTCATAACTAAATTATACAATGCGCTGCCTCCAATACACACATACGATTTACTTACCAAGTTTATCACAAATTACTAGTTTTTGCAGTTATTTTTTTAGTTCAGGCGCATCTGTCCTAAAATCTTTTTGTGTTGTCTTTTTATGATTTTGATACCATAATGACGTTTTACTTGGATCATCAAATAACCGCTTCAAAGATAGACCTTTATTATAATCATAATCCTTAGGCTTAATTTTGGTAAACCATTTTGGTCGATAAAATCTAAGTAGATTTCCATTAATTACACGATCTGACAAGGATAATTGTGTAGTAACAACATTAGAAATTGCTACCAATTTTTCTTTCAATTTCTTGTCAGGTTTAATCTTTTCTCCAGTCTTGGTGTCATAGTAATTACTACCTACCTTAGAATATTCAGGCGTAATAAAGTCACCATTTCTCTGCGCTACAATTTGCGGAGCGTCTTTACTTAACAAATCGTAACCAAATTGGATAGTATCTTTATCCTTAATTCCCAATAAATTCAATAAGGTTGGCAAAACATCAATTTCACCGCCATAAGTATGATTAATACCGCCTTTCAAGCCTTTCATATGGAACATCAAAGGTACCCGCTGGAACTGCAAATTATCAAAATCATTAAATGAATCTTTCTTAAGCAATTCTGCACTAGCTTTATGGTGGTTACCAGAAATACCATAGTGATCACCGTAAAAGACTATTAAGGTTTTCTTATCAAGCCCTGTTTTCTTCATCCAACGCATAAATTCACCAACTGCTTGGTCTAAATAATGCGCAGTTTGTACATAACCGTCAACCGTTTCATCCCCAGTATTAGTCTTATCAATTGTTTGATTCTTCTTATCGATATTATATGGATAATGGTTTGTAACAGTAATCATCTTTAAATAAAACGGCTGTGGCAATCGTTCAATATACTTGATTGATTGATCAAAGAAAATCTTGTCTTTTAAACCATATCCAATGTAGTAACTAGGCTTATTTTGATAAAAAGAAAGCGGCATAAAGTATTGATAGCCAAATGACTTATAGGCATTGTTTCTATTCCAGAATGATCCTGCACCGCCGTGCATAACAGCGGTAGTATAGCCTGCTTGTTGGTGCAAAATTGCTGGTGCACTTTCAAAGGTATTAGAAGTCCCATATGTTGACATCGCACTACCCGATTGTAAACCAAACAATGAATTTTCAAGCATCATTTCCGCATCGGAAGTTTTACCTTGTCCAACTTGATTAAAGAAATTATCAAAACTAATCGTATCTTTTTGGTGATAAATCTTATTCAGATTAGGTGTAACTTCTTTACCCTTCCATTTATAGCCAATTAAAAATTGCTGGAAGCTCTCTAGGTGAATGACTAAAACATTTTTACCTTTAGCTACACCTGTATATGCGGGATTAGGTTTAACATAATTTTTCTTTAAATAATTCTTAACTGACTTTAAATCAGAAACATCAGCTTTGGCCATTTGAGCACTAGTTTGCGCTGTTTTATAGCCATCATAAATGGCATATTCATTAATCCCCAGATATTTAACAATATAATTATTATCAAATGTTCTAGTTAAAAGACCGGAACGATCATTTTGGGCCATTAACAAATTCAATCCCATTAAACTAGCTGCTAGTGCTTCAATCAATAAATTAACCTTTAGCTTTAATGGGCGGACGTCCATTTTTATTACTTTAGTCGCTAATAACACGATAACCACAGCAATATCAGCAAAGGCTAAAAAATCACTTGCCAACGTAATTCCTGCAATACTCTTACCTAAATTATCAGAAGTTGAACCCGATGTCTTAATGATTGAAAAAGATAAAAAGTTTGAAAACTCACGATAATATAGGATATTGGCAAATAACCAAAGCGTTAGCAAGAAATCAATAATCAGAATAATCCAATAGGATTTGCGTCCCTTAAAGAATAACCCGATTCCTAACAGAAGCATCCCTGACGGAATTGGATTGATCAGCAGCAAAAAATGCTGCATTGGGCCTACTGCTCCCAAATTAAACTTAGTCAAATAGATAAAATAAGTTTTAAGCCAAAAAAGCACTAAAACAATCGTAAAAAAGCCTAATTTAGTTTGCGTTAACCATCTAAAAAAAGATTTGGTGTGTTCCACTTGCTTCATGCTCCTCTCATTACGGTAACTTATCTTACTACGAATTTAAGCAAGACTCTGCTACTTTAATAAAAATTAATCATTTTCTGGGCTTTTTATCTTTTTAGGCTTAAAAATCCAACCTAAAATTCCGAGAAGCATACCAAAAAAGTAAGTTGAAAAGCGCCAGATAAACATCGCTAAAATTAATGCACCATGTGATGAAATAAAACTAGAAAACAGGGTTTGAAAACTATATTCTGCTCCACCCGACGCACCTGGAATTGGAATAATCGCCATAAACATGATAATCATGATATTCATTTGCGTTACTTGATACCAGGAACAAGGAACATTTAATGCAGTTAATACCATAAACGGAATGGAATAAAAGAAAAGTAATTGTAATACCGTTAAAAACGAGGCAATAATTAATTTCTTTTTTTCTTTTTTTAGTTTTTGACTTTCGGCGTAAAAAGTATCAATTTTTTCTAGAGTAGCTTTACGCCATTTTTCAACTCGTTCTTTTTTAAGCATTTTTGCTAATAAATCCATTAACCAATTAGTCGCTCTTTTAGTAAAACGATAAGCAAACATAATGGCTAAAAGGAAAATAATTGAACTTACGTGAATTAAAAAACCGATGGCAATAAAAATTGCTAAGCCAACAAACTTAGTCATTACCATATGAAAGCCAAAAATGATCGTAAATACATAGGCAAACAAGACCACAATCTGATAAATAATAAACTTCATCAACAAAATCGAGGTGGAGCGCCCACCTTCCATTCCCATTTGAATCATTGCTAATAATTGGGAAGGCTGTCCTCCAGTTGACATTGGTGTAATAGCATTAAATAAAGCCTGGATAATTGGAATACGCAAAAATGACCATGCTGATCTTTTTGGCTCTTTTTTGCGATGCGCCAACGTCGCTAAAATTCCGGCTTCACATACATAAGACAAAAGCATTAAAGCAAAAACCATTATCAGTGCAAAAATATTTAGGCCATGAGCTGCCTGCAATATTTCTGATATTGGCGTAGCTTTTAAATCCGTATATAGCACAAAGGCACTGATTGCCAAAACAATCAGGATGCCCCATAAATGTTTTTTATTCATTAATGTATTTGACCTAATTCTTTCCCCAGGATATATTGCTCATGATAAAATTCATTCCAAATTTTAGCCAAATGATCTTCTGAATATTCTTGACTTGCTTTGCGTGACAATTCACCATATTTTTTCAAAATCTGTGGATTAGCAACTGCCTTTTGCAAGACTTGATTCATTTCACTATAATCTTTTCCACTCAAATAGTAGCCATCAATAATTGCCCTATAAAGATCGAGATCACGCAACAATACTGGTGTACCACAACTGAAAGCTTCTAGAACTGACATTGGAAATAATTCATCATATGATGGCAAAACAAACAAATCAGCAATATTCAAGTACTTAACTAATTTTTCTCGTTCAACAATTCCTGTAAACATCATATTTTTAGGCGGGTTATCAACCATATCTTTGTAATGATCATAACCATCCGTAATTTTACCGAATGAAAAACCACCCGCCCAAATAAATTGAACATCAGGGTTTGCCTTAGCCATTTTTACAAAATCGTCAATCCCTTTGCGCTCCTGTACTTGGCCATCACCAAAAACAATAAATTTATCAAGTGGAATTCCTAATTCATGACGAAAAGCATTTTTGCTAGCAAGCGATTCTTCATAAAATTCAGTCTTAGAAACAAAATTGGGAATGTATTTCACTTTTTCAGAATCAACCCCATAATCGACTAATTTATCAATAAAGATTGGATTAACAACTACAATTTGATCCATTCTCTTATAAAAATCAATTACGTATTGATAAAACACTTTTTTAGCTACGCCAGGTAACTTAATTGAGCCTTCCAATGTATCTGGCAAAAAATGGACATACCCAATTTTTCTACCTCGCGCAGGTGAAAAACTATTTGCATAATACGTAGGATTAATTGTATGGTAATGCGTTAAATCACTATTACCATATTTATTAATCGTTACATAATATTCGTCTACTAAATGCGTTCTAAGCAGCTTAATCAGTTCATTATAAGCAGAGCCAACGCCCTGTCCCTTAACTGAGTCAGCTTGCGAGAACATATTAATTCTAATCATTATATCCTCTTTTTTGTCTCTTCATCATGCTTATATTGATAGTGGTCAATTGCATACTGATAAAAATCAGCCACATTTTTAGCAAATTGATCTGCGGAAATTTTTTGCAATTTATTTTGCAAAAGTTCTTGTGGAATTTTCTTTCTACCTAGCTTAAGTAAAGCAACAATTTTTTGTAGCATTTCTTCTTGCGTAGTAAACGTTCGTCCAAAAATATCTTGGTCAAAAATATTTTCAGTATAGTCTGTACTATAAACTACACATGGAGTTCCCGCTGCTAAGGCTTCAATATAAGTAAGTCCTTGAGTTTCAGTATCACTAGCCGAAACAAATATATCTGCCATTCGGTAATAATTACCAACATCACCATGCTCTACATTACCCGCAAAGATAACATAATCTTCCAGCGTCAATCGCTCTACTTGATCTTTCAATACATCTACGTCTGGACCATCACCTGCAATAACAAATTTTACATTGGGAAATTCATCAATAATTTCAGGCATTATATTTAAAATGTGATTAATTTTCTTCTCAGCAGCAACCCTGCTTAAAGTCAAAATTACAGGAGCATCTTGATCAATTCCAAGATCTGGCCGAACATCACGCTGCGCATCATTATTCATACCTTGCAAATCTACACCAGTAGGTATAACTCTAATTGGAATTTGAACGCCATAGCGCCGCAATAATTCTTCAACACGGCCACTTGGAGCTATACAACCATCCATATTTTTTAAATAGCTTTTAACAAACTGTCTAACATGGTATGGCCGAAGCAAATGTCCGTTTAAAATATAATGCAAATAATCTTCATACATTGTATGGTAAGTGTGAATAGCAGGAATATCCAACTGATGAGCTACATATTTACCAATAGTACCTAATGCAAATTCAGTTTGCGTATGAACCACATCAAGATTTACTTCCTTTGCTACTTTAGCTGCTTCAAACAGTCCTCTAAAAGCTATTCTTCGATCAGTAAACGAAACAAAGGGAATACTGCTAAAACGAAACACATTAGGTTCTACTGTCCCCTTTTTCACATTTGGGTCAGTAGTAGTAAAAATAAATACATTATGCCCCTGTTTTTCCAACGCTTCCTTCAGCGTTTTGATTGAAGTAGCTACGCCACTTATCTGGGGAAAATATGTATCGGTATAAAGACCAATATTCATTTAAATACCTCCATATGTAGCATTATAAAGATTCCTGTATTCATGTGCAATTTATATAATAAAATGCTAATTTATTTTAAGAATAACAAAGAAGCGATCCAATTACTTGGATCGCTTCATAAGAATAGCGGTGATCGGGGTCGAACCGATACGTCCGTAATGGACACCAGATTTTGAGTCTGACGCGTCTGCCAATTCCGCCACACCGCCAAAATATTAAATTATAAATAATCAACTTATGTAGTTGATAAGGCGGAGGTCGGATTTGAACCGACGATTAAGGTTTTGCAGACCTCTGCCTTACCACTTGGCTACACCGCCACAAGTTATAAAATTATTTAGAATTGGGATAGCTGGATTCGAACCAGCGCATGTTAGAGTCAAAGTCTAATGCCTTACCACTTGGCTATATCCCAATACTAGGGCGGAATGTGGGAATCGAACCCACGCATGCTGGATCCACAAACCAGTGTGTTAACCCCTTCACCAATTCCGCCATGAAGGTTAACAGGGATAGTAGGAATTGAACCCACACTAGCGGTTTTGGAGACCGATGTACTACCTTTATACGATATCCCTATTATGGAGGAGGGTGGATTCGAACCGCCGAACTCAGAGAGAGCGGTTTTACAGACCGCCGCGTTTAGCCACTTCGCTAC
>NZ_CANBCQ010000054.1 GCF_947367125.1 uncultured Lactobacillus sp. | reverse complement strand
CTACTTTGATTAAATAAATAATTAAAAAATCAATTTACGAGAAAGATCTATTTACACAAAAGATTTGACAGTTTCATCCTTTGCCAAAGTAATGCATTCTCAATCTTATCAACTTTATTTTGCAATTCAGAGCTCTTTAAGAAAAATTCACGATCTTTCTTTTCTACGACGGCTCTGCCTGTCTTTTTGTCATACCAGTTCAATAGCCCTGAACCAATAAACATGATTGCAATTACTACAAACTGAATCACTACCAGCCGCATAAAGATTGGGAAGGCATAAATTACTGTCAGTAACAGAATTAAGGCGTAGATAAGTTCCGCATAGAGAAAGAAATGCAATCGTTTTTTATTTTTAAAAATAATTTGAAAAGTCTTCGAATTAGGATCTTGCATAAGATTCATCCCTACTAAATTTTACGGCAAAAACTTAACCCAAAATTAGCGCCACTAACTACAAGACCGATAGCAGCTGCCAATTGCATGCTTGGTTGTATCCACAGCAAAAATAGTGACAGGATAAAAGTTAAAACACTGGCAACTTTCAGCAGTTTGCGATTACCGCCTAAAATACCTACTTCAGCACAAAAGAGTAAAACGACAATGAGACCATCCCCAACAAGCCAAGCATTTTCTAACAGATTAGCAAAATTACCAGTGAGTGGTTTTTGTAAAATATCTGTCCAAAGCTGGCGGGCAAAGGCCACGCTCACACCGATATTTGTCCAAAAAAGCATGAATTCAAACAAACGTAGAAAGACCGTTTTAGTGAATTTAATGCTAGTAATGGTTTCCCAGAAAGTATCGCGTTTTTTAACTACGATTCCTCGATCAAGAAAGGCGCCGATTGAGTAATAGATCAAAATAGCAATAGCTTGAAACGCAATTAAATGCATGAAAACTTTAAAATCAAACAACAAGGTAAATAGCAAAACTATCACATAAGCCAATTCAAAATACAGAACCCGACGGCTAAACTTCCGCTCACTAAACCAATGCTTCAACTCTGTTTTGTTCATGTGGTCACTAATATTCCCGTTCATATTCTCACTCCTTTTTAATAAATATCTAATTATGTGAGATTGTATTACACTTTTCAAACCATGTCTAGTACCTTTATAATTTAAATAATAAAAATTTTTTCGAGGTAAATTATGAATTATCCTATTTTAGTCACTACGCTAATCTTTCTATTATGCTTAGCGCGCTTTATCTGGATCATGACCCATGAACGGCGTTCGCTATGGGCAGGTTTCAGTTTTGTGATTACTCTTTTTAGTTTCTTACTTTTAGGTGTGGGAATTTTAGTTAACATTGCTGACTTAGATCCCCATTACAAAGATTGGATTCTGCCGTTATTTGTAATCGGCTTGGTTGTAGTCACTGCCGCTACGGTAATTTTTGCCGCAACTTTAACCATTATGTTTTTCTATGATGGCATTAAAATTATCCTTAAAGAAGGCAATCGCTGGACTAACTATCTTTCTCTCGGTATGGGCATTGCTATTATTTTCTTCTTATTTCTTTATCCTGAAATTGGACATCTCAGCCATAATACTTGGCTAACCTATCCTTACATTTTTCTATGGCTAGTGATTATTTACTTAGTAACCATCATGATGATGTACACCTTAATATCATGGCTTAACTTAATTAATTGGCGAACTCCTCACCTAGATTACGTTGTCGTTTTAGGTGCTGGAATTATGGGTAAAAAAGTTACGCCACTTTTAGCTGCTAGAATTTCCCGGGGAATAGAAATTTATCAAAAAAATCCCGGCTCGAAGTTAATCATGTCCGGTGGTCAAGGACCTAGTGAAGAAATTCCGGAAGCCGTTGCCATGGCAGCTTACGCCGAGAAGCTGGGAATTAATAAAAACGATATCATTATTGAAGATAAGTCAAAAACTACTCAGCAAAACTTACAGTTCTCCCATGCATTGATGAAGCCAAATAGCCGCTTTTGCATTGTAACTAATTCTTATCACGTCTATCGCGCACTGGTTTTGGCAAAACGGCAAGGCTTAAAATGTATTGGTTACGGCGCCAAGACTAAATGGTACTTTACGCTGAACGCTTTTGTTCGTGAATTCATTGCATATCTCGCAATTACCAAAAAGATGCAATTGACTATCATCGGCTGCTTGACAGTTATCATGGTTGTTGCTGCTGTCTTTCATTTCTAAAATTTTACGCTAAGTCAATTAACTTAGCGTTTTTTATTGTTTTATTTTAAAAATAGATACATATGTTCGCTTATCCTGTAAAATATAAATACCTAATCTATATGGACTTGTCCAATCTGTCGAACGCACCATATCCGCGATTGGAATGCGGCCGTGAACATCTTAGAAAAAGGATTAGGCAAGTGGCAGAATCTTAAAATAAAAGAAAAAAGCAGCCTAAGCTAGGCTGCAGTCCGCTGGCAACTCGCGGACTTAAAAGGCTTTGGTAATTAGACGACCTCTATCGGCAATAGTCAAAAGATTACTGCTGGTAAGTCAAATCCGTATCTAAGCAAGTTGGTGTTCTGGTTGGCGCAAGCTAACGAGCCACTAAGCCCTAGACTTCAGTCTAGGGTAGTTGACCCTGCATCATCGCATCCTACAACCGTAAGTTTTTAACGCAATTTTGCCAACAAATCTATGTAATTAAAAAACAAAAAATAATTGAATTGCACTAATTTTTACTAAAAATATCCATTACTATCATTTTCCAAATTAAAGAAAATCACATTTGGTGCTGAAGAAGTTTGGTGAGTTAATTTATTATACTTACCACCAAAATAATCATAGCGAGGCTTTCCCTTGCCAAAAGGATCAATCCGACAAAGAAAGACAACATATGTCGCTTTAAACTCTTCTTCTGGGCAGCCCAATCCACTCAAAAGAATCTCTTCTTGATAACCGTTTGCAACTTCCAGCATATTTTCTCCGGGCTGTTGCGACCCTACTTGAATGATTAATCCGTACTTATTGCGCTGCTTGTCTCGTGCGATCACGTGCACGATTGCTTTTTCATCTAAAACGTTTCTACTTGGATCATCAAGTGACTTTACCTCCTGAATATTAAGTTCAGGCAACATTCTTTGCACCGATGAAAGAAGCTGATCGTTGTACTTCTTCATAATTCCAGCAGCTAAGTGATCCACCATTGCTGGTGAAAATTCATTATCCAACATAAAAAATCCTCACTTCTAAAAATCTGAGAGTTTTTACCCTCTATATATTTATTACGCAAAAAAGTGTAAAAATTTTTTCGGAAATGAAGATCTTTTTATTTTTTTAGTTTTCTTTTCTAAAAAAGGGACTAAGCAGTGAAACTAGCAGACCGTAAATAAAGTACCAGCGATAAATATCAGCCAAATCTTGATTGTTAATCCATAAAATAATCGCAATCACCGTCAATAAACCACCCAAAAAGATCGTTGAGCCCATATTTTTATCAGTGAAAAAGCTCACTGCCGCACCCAAAACAATTAATGCGACTAAACTATAGATGACGACAATAACTGGCCCTTTAGTTTGCACATCAACATCCAGCATTGACGCATCAGTAAACAATTGCCAGAACATGAAGCCTGCTAAAGCAAGGCCACACAGCAACACTAGTAATCTAAAAATAAAAGTAAAAGCTTTTTTCATTATTCTTCTCCCATGTAATTATGTTACTAGTATAACAGGATTATCGATGCAGAAGAAAAGCGCTTGGAAAATTCCAAACGCTTCTTTGTCTAATCATCCAACCCCAACTTCTTAAAGATATCATCCACATGACGCAAGTGATAATGATAATCAAACGCATCATCAATATCTTCTTTAGAAAGGTAATTCATAATTTCACTATTTTCAACTAGTGGCTTAAATTGTTTTTGCTCATTCCATGACTTGGCAGTCAACTTTTGAACCATGTCATAAGCCTTTTCACGAGACAAACCTGCTTCATCGATTAACTTAAGCAGAACTCTCTGTGAGTAAATTAAGCCATAAGTCCGATCCATGTTCTTTAACATCGTTTCTGGGAAAACATCCAGATTAGTTAAAATCCGGTTGAAACGGTGCAACATGTAGTCGATCCCGATCGTCGTATCAGGCAAGATAACCCGCTCTGCACTAGAGTGAGAAATATCACGTTCATGCCATAACGCTACATCTTCATATGCCGTAACGATGTGACCACGCATTACCCGTGCCATTCCACAAAGATTTTCTGAGCCAATCGGATTACGTTTATGCGGCATCGCAGAAGAGCCCTTTTGCCCGGCACGGAAGTGTTCTTCAACTTCATGAATTTCACTCCGTTGCAAACCACGGATCTCTGTCGCCCAGTTTTCAATACTAGTGGCAATCAAAGCTAGCATAGCAATATATTCAGCGTGTAAGTCACGTGGCAAAACTTGACTGGTAATTGGCTGCTGGGTCAAGCCCAATTGCTTCATTACGCTTGTTTCTACCTCAGGTGGCACATTGGCAAAAGTACCAACTGCTCCAGAAATTTTACCGGATTCTACGCCTTTAGCCGCATGTTCAAAACGGTCAATATCACGGTTAATTTCTGCATACCAACGCGCAAGCTTCAGACCAAAAGTAGTTGGTTCTGCTTGAACACCATGCGTACGACCCATTTCAACTGTGTACTTATATTTCTTAGCCTTTTCAGCAATTGTTGCCTTTAATTCGTGTAAATCTTTTCTGATAATTTCATCAGCTTGCTTAAGCAAAACTCCTTGCGCAGTATCAACTACGTCAGTTGAAGTTAAACCAAAGTGAACCCACTTCTTCTCTGGGCCAAGGCTTTCAGAAACTGTTCTGGTGAAAGCAACCACATCATGATGCGTTACTTGTTCAAGCTCTGCTACACGTTCAGCGGTAAAACTGGCATTTTGAGCAATTTTTTCTGCATCGGCTTCTGGCACTTCGCCAAGTTCTGCCCAAGCTCTAGTTGCTGCAATTTCAACTTCAAGCCAGGCAGCATACTTATTTTCATCAGTCCAAATTTTTCCCATTTCTGGGCGAGTATAACGTTCAAGCATAAATTACATTTCCCATGGATTCTTCAAAACGATAGTTTGTTCACGATCTGGTCCTACTGAAACAGTTACCAATGGAACACCAACTAATTCTGAAATACGATTTAAGAATTTCTTAGCATTTTCTGGAAGAGCATCCCAAGTCTTAACTTGTGTAATGTCTTCATCCCAAGCTGGAAGTTCTTCATATACAGGCTTACAACGGTAAAGTTCCTTCAAACTTGCTGGGTAATAATCAATCTTTTCACCATCAAGTTCGTAAGCAGTACAAATCTTAATCTTGTCAAAGCCTGAGAAAATATCAAGCAAGTTCAGGCTTAAGCCGTTAATTCCTGCAACACGCTTTGAGTGACGCAAAGCAACAGAGTCAAACCAACCAACACGACGTGGACGACCAGTAACCGTACCATATTCATGAGCCGTTTCACGAATACGGTCACCAACTTCATCAAGCAATTCAGTTGGGAATGGACCAGCACCAACACGAGTAGTGTAAGCCTTGCAGACACCAATTACCGTATCAAGACGGTTAGCGCCCATCCCGATACCTGAGCAAATACCGCCTGAAATAGTGTTAGATGAGGTTACAAATGGGTAAGTACCTTCATCAATATCAAGCATTACGCCTTGTGCGCCTTCAAATAAAACCTTCTTGTTTTGGTCAAGTGCGTCATTTACTAAGACAGATGTATCAGTTACATACTTCTTCATTCTTTGACCATATTCATAGTATTTATCAAAAATATCTTCAAATTTAAGTGCTGGCTTGCCATAAACCTTGGTAAATAATTCATTCTTTACTTTAAGGTTAGCGCGCAGCTTTTCTTCAAAAGTGTCCTTCTCAAGCAAATCGCAAACGCGGATACCGATTCTAGAAGCCTTGTCCATATAAGTTGGCCCAATTCCATTCTTAGTAGTACCAATCTTATTAGCACCCTTTGCTTCTTCTTGATATTCATCCTGCTTAATGTCGTAAGGCATGATGATGTGAGCTCGGTTAGAAATGCGCAAACCGCTGACATCAATGCCACTCTTTTCAAGATTTTCTAATTCGCCAAACATTACTTCTGGGTTAATTACAACGCCGTTGCCAATAACTGTATTGTCCTTAGCTGCAAAAATACCCGAAGGAATTAAACGCATCTTGAAAGTTTGACCATTAATATCAATGGTATGACCTGCGTTGTTACCACCATTTGAACGAACTGCCATTGCAGCATCCTTGCTCAAAAAGTCAGTAATCTTTCCTTTACCTTCATCGCCCCATTGGCTCCCTACAACTGCGACTGCTGTCATTTGAAATTCACCTCATAAAAAATCTCTATAAATATTACGTATGATAGTCTAGCAATTTAAATTTTATTAGTCAATGTAAAATACGAATTATTCTATTTTTATTTTTTTCATAGTTCGATTTTTATATTGACAAGTGCTAGATATTCCCATATAGTAGGTCTCGTTCACTAGACAAAATTTAAAGGGAGCAATTTTCAAATGAGTAACTACTTTAGTATGGAAGCCTTTGACTACGATGATATCCAGCTTATACCTAATAAAGGTATTATCAAAAGCCGCCGTGATGCCGACACCAGCGTTAAGTTTGGAAACCGAACATTTAAAATACCAGTTGTACCTGCTAACATGGAAAGTGTGATTGATGACAAGCTGGCTATTTGGCTAGCTCAAAATGATTATTACTATGTCACGCACCGCTTTGAACCAGAAAAAAGGATCCCTTTTATTAAAATGATGCACGAAAAAGGTCTCTTTGCTTCTATTTCAGTCGGCATTAAAGATAGCGAGTACGACTTTATCGATGAATTAGTAAAAGAAGACCTTAAGCCTGAATATATCACGATTGATGTTGCCCATGGTCATTCTGTTTATGTAGTCAAAATGATTAAATACATCAAAGAAAAATTGCCTGATTCATTTTTAACTGCTGGCAATATTGCAACTCCAGAAGCTGTTCGCGAACTTGAAAATGCGGGTGCTGATGCCACCAAAGTTGGGGTTGGTCCTGGTAAAGCATGTATTACCAAATTAAAGACAGGCTTTGGAACAGGCGGCTGGCAACTAGCAGCCTTACGGATGTGCAGCAAGGCTGCTTCTAAGCCGTTAATCGCTGACGGTGGCATTCGTCATAATGGCGACATTGCAAAATCCGTTCGTTTTGGCGCTACGATGGTCATGATCGGTTCAATGCTTGCTGGTCATGAAGAATCTCCTGGTAACGTAATTAAAATTGATGGCAAAACTTATAAGCAATACTGGGGTTCTGCTTCAGAAGTCCAAAAAGGCGCCTATAAAAATGTCGAAGGCAAACAAATGCTGGTGCCATACCGTGGTTCAATTAAAAATACTTTAAATGAAATGAAAGAAGACTTACAATCCTCCATTTCATATGCTGGTGGCCGCGATCTCAATTCTATTAAGTTAGTTGATTATGTCATTGTTAAAGACAATATTTTTGACGGTGACAAGTAATTTTAATAAAATTTTTCATTTTAATTATTTTCTTGTTAAGAAGATTACGATAATATAGTATTATCTATCTTTTTTCGATAGAATAATATAGGCTGAGTTATTGAAGGGTAGTCAATGACTCGGCTTTTTTTGATTTATTTTTTAAAAATAATTGGACAGAATCTCAAATTGTGTTATACTAGTTTTCGTTGATAAACGCGCCCTTAGCGCAACTGGATAGAGTGTCTGACTACGAATCAGAAGGTTGAAGGTTCAAATCCTTCAGGGCGCACTTAAAAACGGGAAATGGCTCAGTTTGGTAGAGCACCTGGTTTGGGACCAGGGGGTCGCAGGTTCGAATCCTGTTTTCCCGATAGTTTAGCCGTACTTCTTATGAAGTACGGTTTTTTCGTACACAAAAATAAGTATTTCCAAGGAAATACTTTATTCTATTACGCACCTTTAGTCGCACGTCTGAAAATAATTTGTGTGTTAGAATCGACGTACTTCAATAGTGGCAAGTCATAGTCCTTAACTTGTGCTAAAACATTTACCTTCTCGTTGCATGGCAAATTACGCTTAGTAATTTCAATCTCGCCTTCATAACGTGGATATAAATTATTATCAATTGTTACACTACCTGTAGGACGAGCATAGATATTGTCTTGCGGCTCTGTTGGCAGAAACATCTTTTTTCTGCTTTCTTTTAGCCGGACAACATCACGCGCTACATCAGGACGATTATGCCATTCATTGCCAAACAATTCCGGAATATCTGTATCTAAGTGCAAGGTAATTGCTCCCTGCTTTTGATAATTTGTAATCGATTCAATTGCATCCCGCGTCAATTGTGGATCTCCAACAAAAACGTGATCACAGTTATAATCCTTTAATTCCAAAATAGCAGCTAACGGATTCTCATAGCGCTGCTTTTCTAGCGTGGGCAACCCCGCAAAAATCGGGCCTCTTAGTTTTCCATTACCTGAAATAAAAGCTGCTGTTTTCAGACCGTATTGTTGCAACCATTTATTTTTTTCTTGCATCCAATGGGCATCAAGTCCTGTTTCAGGCCGCGGATAGAAGCTGTGCCCTGCCGTTAGCTTTTCAAAGTTGGCGTTGCTATATTTTAAATCATCGATATTTTCTTGCGTGATGATACTTGCATTCAGCACCACTGGCATCTCTTTAGACAGCTTGGCGATAATATCAGTAGAAAAGCCATGATCTACCCTAATCCCGGTTAAATTCAGGCTTTTAATTTGTTCAACGCTATTAATATTAATTCCCAAATCTTCTAAGTCATCAGCTGTGACATCTGCAATAATTTTTAAATCTAATTTTTGGCACCAATTGGTTAAATCGCCTAGTCTCTTTAAAATTGTCGCACTATCGGTATCAGGTACAGTAAGCTGAGTAAAGACGCAAGTAAAGCCACTATTGCGCATCGTCAGCAAATAATTATAATTCTCGGACGTTAATTCATGTCCCAGATAAACAGAAAAACCTAACATTTTTATCCTCTAAAGTTTATTAATTTCTTTTATATTTATAGTTTAAACGCTTTCTTAAATATCTTACTACATTTTTTACTTGCTTTTTTCTAAAAAATAATGTTAAATACATATAAATAAATTAAAAGGCTATGAAAAAGACGAGTAAATAATCTAATTCTTTCCAGTGAATTAGTGCTAGTGGGAAACTAATAGACCCTGGATTATTGAAAAACACTTTTAGCAGCTCACCGAACTAATACTTCTTATAGTAGGTTGAGACGTCTCCGGTACGTTACCACGCCGGTGGAGCATGATAGTGCTTCATGAGTCGGTCTATATTTAGACAATCTGGGTGGTACCGCGGAAAAAAGCCTTTCGTCCCTGTTTTTAAGGGAGCGAAGGGCTTTTTCTTTACTCTCAACTAAATTTTTCTAGATAGAAAGAGGATCATTATGGAACTTATTTTACCTAAAGACTACCATCCAACATTAACTGTCCGCGATACTGAAGCTGCTATTGTTTTCATTCGCGAAACTTTCCAAGATAAACTAGCTGAAATTCTAGGTTTACAAAGAATGTCAGCTCCAATGTTTGTCGAAAAAAAGACCGGCTTAAACGACAACTTAAATGGTGTTGAGCGTCCTGTTGCCTTTGACATGAAGGCAATGCCTAAGGATGACACAATTGAAGTAGTTCATTCACTTGCCAAATGGAAAAGATTAGCTCTGAAGCGTTATGGCTTCGGCATGCACGAAGGTCTTTACACCAACATGAACGCCATTCGCCGTGACGAAGATCTTGATAACTTCCACTCCATCTATGTTGACCAATGGGACTGGGAAAAAGTAATTCGTAAGGAAGAACGTAATACTGACACTCTGGAAATTACCGTTAACAAGGTTTTTAAAGCAATTAAAGAAACTGAAAAACTGGTGTCTGCACGCTACCCAGGCTCTACTTATCGCCTAGCTGACCATGTTTCATTCATTACTACTCAAGAATTAGAAGACCGCTGGCCTGATCTTTCACCAGAAGAACGTGAAGACAAGATTGCTAAGGAAGAAAAAGCAGTCTTTATTATGAAAATCGGTGATAAATTAAAGCGCAGTGGTGAGCCACACGATGGCCGTGCACCAGACTACGATGACTGGCAATTGAACGGTGATTTGATTTTCTGGTACGAGCCTTTACAAAGCAAGCTTGAAATCTCTTCAATGGGTATTCGTGTCAGCGAAGAAAGCTTACGTGAACAATTGAAGAAGGCACATTGCGAAGACCGCGAGAAATTGCCATTCCATCAAATGCTTTTGAAGGGTGAACTACCATATACCATCGGTGGCGGTATCGGTCAATCTCGCTTGTGTATGTTGCTTTTGGGTAAGGCTCATATCGGTGAGGTGCAAGCTTCTATTTGGCCAGAAGACATGATTGAAGCATGTGAAGCAGACGATATTAAGTTGCTGTAAATATATTGATGCATTGAAAAAGCTGTTAGGCATAACAAACCTAATAGCTTTTTTAGATACTTTGGTACTCATTTGAAATTCATACGCTGCTGAGTTAGACAATCATTCATCTAAATTATCATCTAATAATACTAGATTTTGTTTAGTATAGTCACTTTAAGGAAACGGTAAATATTTATATTTATTTGGAAAATTATTATTTGAATGTAAAAGATAAGAAATTTTATAATTATTTGGATTTATAAATGGAGTAAAAATATGAGGATATGCCTCTTTAGCAGAGAAATGCATGACTGTACCTCTTATATTTTTGGACTTACCATTTAAAAATGTAAGATTGGGGTTTATTGAATTTTCCATAGAAATTCTTTTTATTTTTTCTATTATGCTTGAAGAAATGTCCAAGTCTCTCTTTTTACCTTCCAGCACACTAGCTTTATTTAAATAATTAAACTTTTTCAATATATATCTAGGGGTTAACCAATTTGAAAATATCATCGAATAAGACTCAATGCTTTGTAAATCAGTATACTTTAAGTGATAATCTAAAGTATTTAATAATTTGTTTCTCTTCTTTATTTCATTATCTGAAACATAAAAAGGACTATTCCCCATCCCTTCTGCTAAAGCATTATTTATAGCTGTTAGCAAATTAAAATCCGTTCCCAAACCTACATTATATGAGTTTCTATTTATACCCACAAAAAGAATAACATATATATCCTTTATTATTGAGATATCATTTATCATTAAATTGGAAAATTTAAATTTAGAATACGGCTTTAATTGATTGTGGACAACTCTCTTATTAATTTTTTTACCTGGCCATTCCCGTAAAAACGAATAAACCAAGCTTTGTCGTTCTATAAATTCAAAGAAAGCTTTCTTAATCGCATCTTCCACGTTAGTAAAATAAGCTGTTCCACTTGAGTCAATAAAAGAATTAATATTATAATTCTCCGTATCTCTTAATAAATATACTTTCTGAGGATCAATAAAATTGATTTTATTATCAACGATATTTAAAGCAGCAACTTTTTTTAACTTATTAGATGGATGTAATTCAATATACCTTTCTGTAAATTCACCCATTCCAGACTTTAAACAATCAGATAAAGTAAGTTTATTAGCCACACCAAGTAAAGCGTTAAAAAAGCCATCAATTTTTATTGTACTTGTATCTTTTTCAAAAATAGAATTTGAAATTCTAAGATTTTTTATTAATTCTGACATAATTTTAAACTATTGGACAATCTACCTTATTTTTTACATCTTTTAAACTTATAAAATTAATTGAATTATTAGAAATTAATTTCAATAATTGAAATTTGGGGACAACGCATGATATTAATTCATCACTAAAACATCTAGCAGTCAATAAAGGCTTGTTAAATAAGTCATCTGTAATTAATACTACGTACATGTGTTTAAATGTACAAGAAAGCAGTAACCCCAATTCATGAATATTTTTCGGATCATGACCGGAACACTTATTCCTCCTAACGTGACTTATTGAAGATAGCATATCCATATGTTGAATTTGTTCTGAATTCCACGAAACTGTCAAATCTTTTGTGTAAATAGATCTTTCTCGTAAATTGATTTTTTAATTATTTATTTAATCAAAGTAG
>NZ_CANBCQ010000053.1 GCF_947367125.1 uncultured Lactobacillus sp. | reverse complement strand
AAAGGACGATCAAAACTCACTTAAGAATTTTGATCGTCCTATTATTATGGTCTAGGAGCTAGTTTTTTCCCAGACACCTTTGTTCTAATTACCCTTAATAACTACCTTAGTTCCATCTGGAATATGATTCATAATCCACTTAGAATCAGGTACACTTAAACGAATACAGCCGTGAGATCCTTGAGTTCTGCCCAATTTAGCTGCTTCTTTTAGGTTATAACTATAGTCCGCCTTTGTTGGCACAGAGTGGAATAAGTAAACATTATCCGGACTCCAACTGGTCCAATTGTTAGCTCCTTCACCTAAATTATAATTGAAGAAACTATCTCCACGACCGTTTTGAATCTTGTAAGTTCCAGTTGGCGTAAGGGATTTTCCCTTTTTGTAAATCCCTCCCGTAGATAACATTGTGTAAAGAACTTTGCCTTTTCTCAGCAAATAAGTCCGGTTACCTTTTAAAGATACTCGCAAGGTTAAATCTTGTTCATTTGGCTTAATTTTAGGATATTTTTTGATTTCACTTTTCTTTTTCCAAGTGCCAGCTTTACGTAAATCCTTAGGATCACGGTAAGGACGATACAAGGCACCATCATCTATCTTCTTAGCTTTTTTCTTAGGCTTAGTAGCTTTGGTTTTAGCCTTAGTTTGCGTGGTAGCTGCTTCTTGAGAGATATCCGACTTAGGAGCGCAAACTTTAGCTAAGCCAATAATTGCGCCAAAAGCAAGAACAATACTAGTCACACCAATAATAATGTTTTTCTTCATAAATATGTTAATCTTCTTTTTTATAATCGTGCTAATTGTCTATTGCTTCTTTTTTAGAAGCCTTACGTTAAAAAACATCCCTCAATCAATTAGGGATGCATAATTACTATTAAGATTTTAACATGTTTACACCATTTCTGAATACTTTTTCATTAATTTAGGCAATACTTTAGAAAGTTCAGTTGGCCGGACCACATAATTATCCTTGGCAATCAGGTCACCAGCTAAAGAATGTAAATAAACGGCTGCTTGAATCGTCTCAACTCCCGGGCCAAATTGGGCAACCAAGCCACCAATGATTCCAGCTAAAGTATCACCCATCCCGCCTGTAGCCATACCAGGATTGCCAATTGGATTAACAAAAATCTGTCCAGTGCCATCATAAATATGAGTGTGGTTAGATTTAAGCACCAAAATGGCATTGCTATCAGGGATTAATTGATTCAAAGCATCAATATTGGCACTATCTGTTTGAAACGGAATTCGAATTTGGCTAAGTCGCTGCCACTCCATTTGATGCGGCGTCAAAATTAAGTGACCCGCATTAGTTGGTAGCAAAGTTTTATCTTGACTGATTAAATCAAGTGCACTGGCATCTAGAACTACTGTCTGCTTTTCTGAAATACATCTGCGCAAGATAACTAAAATTTGTTTAGCAAGATCGCTCATCCCCAATCCAGGACCACAGATAACAACATCCATCTTTTTAATCAAATCAGCTAATTTAGTATCGCGCCAATCGATAAACATTGCTTCTGGCAGACGGGCATGCAATGCGCCTAAATTCAAAGGATGTGTAGCAACAGCAGTCAAACCAGCACCTGAATTAATTGTCCCTTCAGTTGCCATCAAAATTGCTCCACCGTAGTTTTCACTACCGCCAATTAAAAGCACACGACCATAATCGCCTTTGTGCGTTTGACTTTTTCTTTTTTTAATTACCTCTTTTAAGATTTCTTCAGAAATTTCAGCCATTCTTATCTGCCCCCGAAAATCCAGCGCCAAATTCTGACAAAGAAGTTCACCTTATTATTAGCTGATAAAGCCTGTGCCTTGACGTTCATCCCATTAGGATTGGACAATGAAACTATCTTTTCGTTACCAGATTTAAATTGATAATCACCGACTGTTTGCCCTTTCTTAATTGGTGCTTCTACAGATTTTTTATTCAATGATGCCACTAAAGTTTTACCATCAGCTGGATCCCAGATAGTGGTCTTTTGCTTAAGTCCTAAATTAGTGGTTGCGTTATCTCCATCAACTACCTTAATCGTCTTAGCGCCATTCATTTGGCTATCAGCAGTCATTGTTACAGGACGATACTTAGTAAAAACATAATTCATTAACTTTTTAGTTTGTTCAAATCTAGCTGGATCAGTTCCGTCACGGTGGCGTGCGCCCATTACTACAGTAATCAAGCGAGCACCATTATGTTGTACAGTTCCGATAAAACAAGCCCCTGCAGCATCGGTAGTACCTGTCTTTAAGCCATCAACTGGATAAGCTTGATCATATTGAGAAAGTCCCTTTAACATCCAGTTAAAGTTAGCCATCTTAGTTGTGTGACCAGCATCTTTAAAGTTTAAATGAGCTAAGCGTGTAGTTTCCAATACTTCTGGGAAGTCTGTGATTAACTTTTGACCGACAATTGCCATATCCTTAGCTGACATCGTGTTTTCTGCATTTTTATTTACACCAGGATAGGCATCTTTACCCAAATTACCATTAGGTAAGCCACAAGCGGTATAAATCTTAGCATCTTCAATGCCCCACTTCTTTACTTGAGCCCGCATTTGATCAATAAATGCCTTTTGTGAGCCAGCAATTGTTTGACCAAGTAGCATTGCGGCCCCATTAGCTGATTCAATTAAAGTTGCTTGATAAAGTTGTCTTATCGTATATGAGTGTCCTAATTTTAACGGCACATTCGAATATTCTGCATTATTGGCCACCTTTACAATCGGCGCCGTTGGTTTTACTTTTTGATCCCATGAAAGTTTATGATCTTTTATTGCTTGCAGGGTTAAATAAACTGTTATCAATTTAGTCATTGAAGCAATTGGCAAAGTTTTAGCCGCATTTTTGGCATATAAAATTTGACCTGAATCACTATCAATCGCAATGGCTGACTTTACATTTAGCTTAACTTGATCAGCCTGATAGCTGCTAGTTGTATCTGCGTTAACCGGTGTAGTCGCAAATACTGCACCACAAGAAAAAATTGATACTGCAGCAAGTGTGGTAATTGCTGCACGTTTTATTTTTTTGCTAAAAAACATGAATTTCCATCCTTTTTTATAATTAAAGTATTTTATGCTTAC
This sequence comes from uncultured Lactobacillus sp., assembly GCF_947367125.1. GTDB lineage: Bacteria > Bacillota > Bacilli > Lactobacillales > Lactobacillaceae > Lactobacillus. The sequence goes on along the minus strand of NZ_CANBCQ010000053.1, from coordinate 9,389 downwards.
ATTTTACCAAATATTTGGTATGATTATTCATGTACCAAAGAAAAATGCCCGCTTGGCGGAATTGGCAGACGCGCAGCGTTCAGGTCGCTGTTCAGGTGACTGAGTGAAGGTTCGAATCCTTTAGCGGGCATATTAAAGGACTAGCAGTATAGCTAGTCCTTTTTTGATTTTTAAATTATTACAATCTTTTTTCTTGCTGTATAATTTAGATAAACAATAGCACATAGAAATGAGGCTATTATTATGCAAAAGAGACTAACTAAATCAAACTGGTCGTCCTAACAGCATGGATGGTGAATTTAGTAAAAAGAATGACGAAGACGACACGAGTTCTGATTCAACTGAAAAATAGTGTTTAACAAAAAAGAGAAAGTTTTTATTGCAACTTCCTCTTTTTCTATACTCACATCTTATTCTACCCGTGCAATAGCCTCATGCACTTTAATATTAGTAGTATCTAATCCTGGAGTTTGTCCATGCAAATCAAAATCAACTTTTACTTCTGGTCTAAATAATAGAATATGAGTTGATCCACCAAAGTGGAACATCCCTAGTTGATCCCCTTTATTAACGTGCTGTCCAATCCGTACGGTAATTTCATTGTTAGAAACATCTCCCATACCAACAGCTACAAAGCACATCAACCCAATCTTAGGATTATCTGCTTGAATAAAGATAACTGCTCTAGTAGCTGTAGAAGTCAAAAAGGCTTGTGAATTATTAGCTGCAACCTTATCTGGACCATTTGGATTTTCAAAACCTTGAGCTAAAGCTTCACCATAATAAGTTCCATCCAAATTATAAGCTTTGACAATCTTACCACTAACCGGACTATTCCAGCGGTGATAGCTAAGAGCACTTAAAAAGGCTTGATACAAGGTCCCACCTTCAAATTTTGATGTCCATGGATCATTATGAAGCAAGTCAATAAGAGAATATGGTTGACCTTTAACCCAAAACTTTGCTTTAAGTGGTAAATCACGAGCAACACGATATGGAGCAGATTCACAGGCATTTACAATTACATCATCATCATCTGGAGAAGCAACTGGCCTGATACCTGGCTTAAACTTGCGTGTGAAGAAATCGTCCCAAGAAGTAAAACCTAACTTCTTGTTAACATCTGTAGATCGCACCGCAAACAAGTCTAAGAAATTATCTCCCTTAGCTTCTTTTGCCATTTCGTTCAAAGCATAAGGCGAAAGCCATCCTTTATCTGAAGTATTCAACACATATGCAGAAGCTTCACTTTGCAAATATCTTCCCCAATAATCCAAAATCCCCTTCATCTTGACATTCACACGAGGATCATTAAATAAAACATATCCTGCACGTGTTCCCATTGGATAATCCAGCACTGCATTAATTGGTGTACCAACTAACCCCGTTGTATTAAATTCTGGCGCACGTTGAATTATTCTATTAAGAACTAACAATAATTCGTGATAGTCCCTTACTTGCGGTGTTCCGGCCGGTGTATCAACATCTTTTTGTGGAATTTCATCGAACATCATTTCAAATAAATTCCAGATATACCGATCTGATTCAATCAGTTCCTTTAATGCCTGTACTGGTGGAAGCAAATTCTTATTCTCATCACTCTTTGCTTCTTCGTATATTTTCTTAACCCACTTATTTTCAAATTCTTGATCGCTAGGAAGCCACTTTCCTACGTTGAATCTGTGTCTCATCATAATTAGACCTCTCTATTTCTGTCAAATAATACTCTGTTATCTTTAGTATAATCCATTAGCGTATTCGCTTACACTTTAATGACTTTAACATATAAAAAATACCTCATAAGTATAAAAAAATTACACTATGAGGTATTTATTAAAAAGCCACGAAGCTCAAGCAAATTGAGCAGACATTTTAGAATGAAGAGGACAAGTCAGGCTGTTCGCAGAAAAACTCTAAAAAAAGAGACCACCCATCTATTTGATGGGTGGTAGGTCATTTGAATAATACTACCTCTTTTTTGCTTATATACATATCAGAATTTATTGTAATCTCTTTTAAAAGTGTATTAGAATCTATTTATACACTAAAAATGCACTAGAACTTAATTCAGAATAACCTATCAAGCTTTTTTAATTAATCATGTCTTTACTGTATAATTATAGGTACAGGAGATAGAAAATTTAGAAACGAGTTGATTATCATGCAAAAAAGACTTACAAAATCACAAAATAAAATTTTAGCTGGCGTCTTAGGTGGGATTGCCAATTACTTCAACTTGGATCCTGCTTGGGTTAGAATCATTGGCGCTGCCTTAATTCTGTTCACTGGTATTTTCCCTGGAATTGCTTTATACATTATTGCTGCCATGGTAATGCCTGAACCTGGTCAAAGCTCTCCTAAAGCTGAAAAACATACAGCAGATTATCAAACTGGTCGTCCGAACACAATGGATGGCGACTTTGCTAAATCTGATGATCAAGATAAGGAACAAAATCCAAATAAAGACGATCAATCAGAATAATGAATGCTATAAGAGAGGTCCTTGGCAGGGGCACAAAGTTGATTTATTAAAAAATCAACTTTTTTTATCCAATCAAATGCAATCGCTTTCAATAATCGACGTTATGTGCTATGTTAACAGTGTAAGCAAAAATAATTGAGTTAATAGATAAATATTCCGATTATTTATCTCCTAGATGAGGAGATGGGAACTATGATTACTATCGTTGGCATTATATTTTTAGCCCTTGAATTAATAGGTGTTATTGCCTTAACAGCAGTCGAGCCTAATTAGTTCTATCGCAAATTAACTTCTAAAATATTTAGTAACATATAAGAAAGCCGCTAGACCATTTTCAGATATAGCGGCTTTACTTTTTTATTTCCTACTTATTTTTCATCCTTATCAGGCTTAGCTACCATGTCATAAAGGGATGAAACAACATTCGTTAATTCTAGCATTGCTTTTGAATAATCAGCATCATCTTTTTCAGAAGTAGAGATATTTGCTTTGATTTTGTCTAATTTTTCTTTAGTTAAATTATTTTGCAAGTGCTTCCTTCTTCTCTATTGTAAACCAATTAAATTCTTTTTTATAACTCTATGGGTATCTTCTTTGCATACAATCAAAAAAATAAAACCAAATTGCCATCACGACAATTTGGTTTTATTAAGCATGAATATGAAATCTATTTAAAATACTTTCAACTTTGCTGCCCAAAACACTTTGAGCCAAATCAGTCTTCAAGGTAACTAAACCATAGAAGATCACGCCAACACCGACTGCTAGAATTACGATAATCAAAGCCGCAATCCGGTGATCTGGATTCAAGAATTTACCCAAGCCAAATTCCACTAGCTTAACAATCACAAACATACCAATTGAGAAGGCTGTGATTCCTAATAAGCGTCGGCTCGTTCGATTCAAATTAAAATTGTATTGAACTTCCAAGTGCTTCAAGGCCAAAAATACGATGACCAGCAGTCCCAGGTTGGTTGCAACTAATGGACCATAAATCTTAAACAAAAAGATCATCGGATATTGCAAGATTCCCTTTAGAATTAAACCTAAAATTAAGTATTTAATTGCCAGGCCATTTTCTGACAAACCTTGCAAGATCGCCATTAAGACAGTGAACAAGCCTAAACTAATTGCTGTAAATGCTGATACGTAGAGGACATTACTCCCCAAAGCATCCGGGCCGTAAAAGATCGTGTACATTGGACGACTGATGGCCGCCATCCCAAAGGCAGCTGGGATCATAACAAACAAGAACAAGTCCATAGTATTGGCAATTTGATGCGAAATACTCTTATAGTCACCTCTGGTATGGGCTGCTGATAAAAGCGGAATCGCGGTTACTGCCATCGCACTGGCCAATGAAACGATAATCATGATCAACTTATTGGCATTTAAGCCAAATAAAGCGTACCAGTCTTCAATCGTATCCGAACTAGCGTGAACTAGACTGGCAATCATTGGGTGGAAGGTATATTGGTCAACCAATGAGAACAAGGTAATTCCCGAATCAATAATAATGAAAGGAATTGCTTGAGCAATAATTTCACCAAATAATTCAGTCGTTGAGACCCGCAGGCGGTTATTAGAATGGGCAACCAAATAATCTAGCTGTTTTCTTCTCGAAAATAAAAACCAGATCAGTAAGCCGATCCCAAATAAGGCACCGATAGCAGCGGCGAAGTTCGACTGAATAACCGCATGAACATATGAGCCGTGCTGCAGTTTCATAATTACAAATGCCGTTAAAAGCATCCAGACTACCCGGGCAAACTGCTCAACGAACTGCGACATCGCACTCGGCATCATGTCGGCATACCCTTGGAAGTACCCTCGCATAATACTCAAAATTGGAATAATCAAAATCGCATAAGACAAGCTGCGCATAACCGCGACCTGTCTTGGGTCACTTTGGCTTCCGTTTGAAGCTAACAGCGGCGAAGCAAAATACATGATCGCAGCTGAGACAACACCCAAAATAGTCATTAAAATTAGACCTTTGCGAAATAATTTTCGACCAATACCATATTCGTTTAAGGCGTTGTACTTAGCTACTTGTTTGGCAATCGCTCCCGGAATTCCGGCTGTCGAAATTAAGATAAAAATTGTATATATATTATAACTACGTGCCGTCAAAGCATTCGCAATGTTCCCGTAGGGGCCCATCCAGGCATACCACGGAATAATATACAAAGCACCCAAAATTCTAGAAGCAATCGAGCCAAAGGTCATCCAAGCAGACCCTTTTAGAAAAGTATTTTGTGTATCTTTGCTATTTAAGTTATTTTCTTCTTCCATGAAATTTTTCCCAATATATGAATTAACTATTTAATTGTCACGCAATTTAAACAATAAAATAAAGCTCTATTGTTCTTTTAGGAAAAACTTAACTTATTTAGCAACGATATTAACGATCTTGTTTGGAACGACAATAACCTTCTTGACGTCTTTACCTTCTAAGAACTTCTTAACGTGTTCAATTTCCATAGCTTGCTTTTGCACGTCATCACGGTCGGCATCCTTAGGAGCTTGGAACTTGCCACGCAACTTACCATTAACTTGAACCATAATTTCAACAGTTGATTCAACCAACTTAGCTGGATCGTAAGTTGGCCATTTAGCATAAGTAATTGATTCATCATGACCAAAGACTTGCCAGATTTCTTCCATCATATGTGGTGCAACTGGGGCTAAGAGCTTAACAAAGCCTTCTGCGTATTCGCGTGGAATCGTCTTAGCCTTTTGCGCTGCATTCATGAAGACCATCATTTGACTGATAGCAGTGTTAAAGTGCAAAGCATCAAAGTCTTCAGTAACCTTCTTAACAGTTTCCGCATAAACCTTATCAAGCATGCCATCGTTTTCGTCAACGATTCTTTCTTGTGGGATTGCCTTAAGGTCAAGATCGTTAACAAACAAGCGCCATACCCGGTCTAAGAACTTCTTAGTTGAAGCTGGGCCATTATCATCCCAGTCAATTGAAGCATCAAGTGGACCCATGAACATTTCGTACATTCTAAGTGAGTCTGCACCGTATTCATCAATCACTTCATCTGGATTAACTACGTTACCTTTTGATTTAGACATCTTTTCATGGTTCTTCAAGATCAAACCTTGATTGTACAATCTTTGGAATGGTTCCTTGGTTGGAACAACACCCAAGTCGTAAAGAACCTTGTGCCAGAATCTTGCATAAAGCAGGTGACGAACTGCGTGTTCTGCCCCACCAATGTAAAGGTCAACTGGAAGCCACTTCTTCAAAAGGTCGTAGTCAGCCAATTCCTTATCATTGTGTGGATCAACGTAACGTAAGTAGTACCAACTTGAACCAGCCCAGTTAGGCATGGTGTTGGTTTCACGCTTACCCTTGCGACCATTTTCATCAACTACGTTTACCCAGTCAGTCAAGTTAGCAAGTGGACTTTCTGGCGTACCTGATGGCTTGATGTCAGTAGCGTGTGGCAAACGAAGTGGCAGTTGATCTTCTGGTACAAGTGAAGTAGTGCCATCTTCCCAATGGATTACTGGAATTGGTTCACCCCAGTAGCGTTGACGACTGAAGTCCCAGTCACGCAACTTGTAGTTAACCTTCTTCTTACCACAGTTGTGATCTTCAAGCCATTCAATCATGCGTTTCTTAGCTGCTTCATTGTCTAACCCATCTAAGAATTCAGAATTGAAGTGCTTGCCGTTGCCAGTGAAGGCTTCTTTTTCAATATTGCCACCTTCGATAACTGGATTAATTGGCAAACCAAACTTAGTGGCAAAAGCATAGTCACGATCATCGTGAGCTGGAACAGCCATTACAGCACCAGTACCATAGCTAGCTAAAACATAGTCAGAAATCCAGATTGGAACTTCCTTGCCATTAACTGGGTTAATTGCGTAAGCACCAGTGAAGACACCAGTCTTATCTTTGTTCAAATCAGTTCTTTCAAGATCTGACTTAGATTCAATCTTCTTAATGTAGGCATCAACTGCCTCCTTTTGTGCTGGCGTAGTAATTTCTTGTACTAACTTGCTTTCTGGAGCAAGTACAGTGTAACTTACGCCAAACAAGGTATCCGGACGAGTAGTAAAGACATCAAAAGTTTTATCGCTGTCTTTTACCTTAAAGGTAACTTGTGCACCCTCTGAACGACCGATCCAGTTACGTTGCATTTCCTTAACTGGTTCTGGCCAGTCCAAGTCGTCAAGATCTTCAAGCAAACGATCGGCATAAGCAGTCATCTTAAGCATCCATTGACGCATGTTCTTGCGGTAAACTGGGTAACCGCCACGTTCAGTCTTGCCGTCAATAACTTCTTCGTTAGCAACAACAGTACCTAGATCTGGTGACCAGTTAACTGGAACTTCAGCTTCATAGGCCAAGCCCTTTTTGTACATTTGTTCAAAAACCCATTGGGTCCACTTGTAATAATTTGGATCTGAGGTAGTCACTTCACGATCCCAATCATATGAAAAGCCTAACTTATTCAATTGACGCTTGAAGTTGGCAATGTTGTTCTTCGTAACAACTTCTGGATCTTCACCAGTCTTTAAAGCATATTGTTCAGTTGGCAAACCAAATGCATCCCAGCCCATTGGGTGAAGCACATTATAACCTTGTGCGCGCTTCATTCTTGAAACAATATCAGTTGCCGTATATCCTTCTGGGTGACCTACGTGCAGACCTTTGCCAGATGGGAATGGGAACATATCTAAGGCATAATAATTCTTCTTATTAGGATCAGTTCCTGTCTTAAAAGTATCATGCTTTGCCCAATAATCTTGCCATTTCTTTTCAACTACTTTGTGGTTATACAAGCCTATTCTCCTTTACTATCAAAAAACGCCCTATGAAAAAATCATAGGACGAATTATCGCGGTACCACCTAAGTTTCACTAAATTGTGACACTTAATTGCTCCTTAACGCGGATGGCAACGCTAGGTTTCATCACGAGACAAGTTCACAATCTTATTTTAAGACTTCACAGCAAGCAGTCTCTCTCTGAAAAAATATCCTTGTTACTACTTCTCGACCTTTATTTTCTTATAGATAATGATTATAATTTACCACAAATGCTAAAAAATACAAGAGGGAGTGCTTTTTTGATTAATACAAAACAACCACCAAAGGATACCTTGATACCTGGTATCATCTTCGTGGTTATTTATGCTGTCTGGGCCGCATTAGTTTCATCCGGTTCACAATTCATTCATAACTTTGATAACACGGTAATTAAGATTATCTGCAACACCAATCCGGCCAATGTCGCCTTTGCCAAAGATTTTACCAATTTGGGCAATACTAGCACTATTACAATTGAGACGATTATTTTATTTATCATACTGCTAGTTTTTAAACAATATGCTTATGCTTGGTTTACTGCCGGCGTCATGATCTGTGCCAACGGCTATAACTGGATTATCAAGCATGCCGTAATGCGCCACCGGCCAACGGTCAAGCACCTAGTTTATGCCGATGGTTACAGTTTTCCATCAGGACACTCAGTTGGCAGTGCCGCATTATTCGGAATTTTGATTATTTTAACTATTCTTTTAGTGAAGAGTAAGTTTTGGAAAACTTTACTAATCATTATTTGGGCCCTATTTCCAATTTTGATCGGTTACACTAGAATTTTTGTTCACGTGCATTATCCATCCGACGTCTTCGGTGGTTGGATTGAAGGAATTACCTTTGTTTTATTAGGTTATTCCTTCCTTTATCACTTCTACATTGAGCCAAAAATGCTGGAAATGAAACGAAAGCAATAGCAATGGCAAGTTAAAAGGACATCACAGCGATGTCCTTTTTTGTCTACCGTATTTTGGCAGGTAAATGTACTTTTTGAAAAATTGCAATTAAATTCTTTAATGTTGGTGACTTCTCCTCACTTCTAGTTGCAATGAAGCAGGATACATCCATCAATTCTTGTTCTAAGGGTAATAAATTAAGTGGTAATTGTTCCATCCGCTTAATTACGCTAGCTGGCGCAATGGTAATTCCTACGCCGTGAATTGCCAAATTAGTCGCCGTAATCATGCTCTTAGTCTCTAAAGCAAGATTTTCTTTTAAATCTAAATTTTGAAACAAACCATTCACTTGGTGCCGGATAGCTGATTCAGGTGAGCATAAAACCAATGGCTCTTGCAAAACTTTTTGTAAATCAAGCTCATCAAAATTCAAGATAAATCTACCTGCCTGATAGGATGGTGAAGTCGATGGAATTACTACGTAATATTGCTCTGGATTACTAGTTACCACATCTAAGCTGGCATCAAGTACCGCCGGGGTTTGCCCAATGTAGCAATCCAGTTCACCATTAAGCAAGCTTTTTTCATTTTCTTGGGGAAGTTTTTCAAACAGTTGAACTTTGACATTAGGATTTTCTTTTAAAAATAGGGGCAAGATTTCTGGCAGTAGATATGTGCCTAAACTTTCCAAAATACCAATTTTTAACACTTGCTGGTCAGGATGAGTATAGACCTCCAGTTGACTTCCTAATTGTTGTTTTTCAAATGAAACCCGCTCAAGATATTGATAGTAAACTAAGCCAGCAGGAGTTAAAGTATAAGGTCGCTCATCCCGGTTGATGATTTTAGTACCGAATTTTTTCTCGATTCGACCAATTAGCTGCGTCAAATAAGGCTGTGAAATGTGCAGCTCCTTGGCTGCTCTAGTAAAGTTACTTTCTTTTAATAGAACATCTAAGAAATGTTGCAATTCTTCTGGATTATTCATTTGACAGTCCCCCCGTTTAATCAAATAAAAATGATAGCCTAATAGCTATCATTTTATCTTATCATCTAAACATTTTTAATAAAGTTTTCCAACTCTGCCTTAGAAAAGTCGAGACTGTAAAATAGTTTGTGTAAGGATGAATGATTCCTTAAATTTATTTCTTTAAACATTAGAAAAAGGAGTTC
>NZ_CANBCQ010000052.1 GCF_947367125.1 uncultured Lactobacillus sp. | reverse complement strand
TACGTATAAAAATAGCGGAGAGCAAATTCTCCGCTAATAATTAAATAATTTTGGGACATTTTCCTAAATTATTGACATTATTTTTTATTTTTAACATAATTATTCAACCATGCCGTAAAGAACAAAATCACTATGCCAAGCAAAATGAAGATAACCACATTTACTATCGGCATCCCCATCATCGGCAAACAAATTAGCATTTCGATTGCCACTAAACTAGTTGTAATCCAAGTTACTTTTCCGCAATAAAAATCAAACCAATTAATAATTGCATAAACTAGATCTAAAATCACTAATAATACCATGCCGTAGACAAAGAGATATTGGCCCCAACCTGGCAATGACCAAATCAAAGCACCACTAATCTCAAGCATCACAAACAATATTAGTGCAAATAATGCTAATTCTAAATTAAGAACCAACCGCATGAAAACCAATAATAATTCTAAATTACTATGATTAATTTTTAAATTATAGTAAATCAGACCTAAAATTGCTGGTGAAACGAGCAAAACACTTAGACAAGAAATCACTATTCCACTACCACGATAAACTCCTAGTGGAATCCCGGCTAATGCCTGCGCAATACTCAAAAATAATGTCGCTACCAAGGTACTGATCAAAACAACTCGTACCCAACCTTGTCGATCGGCAAACCAAAAAGCAACTGCACTAATTAAATATAAAATGCCGTCAATTACAGCTAAAACGTTAGAGCGACCTGGCCACTGTAAACTAAAAATTACAATAACCGCTAATAAAGCTAATAAGGTTAAAATTATTCTACTAATTAAATCAAAAGTTTGTCGTTTCATTTCTTCCTCGATCAAAAAAGATATTCCCGCAGGAATATCTTTCAACTAATACACTTTAAATTGGTTAAGTGGCCAGTAGCGTACCTTAACTACGCCGACAATACCACTACGCTTAATCGTTCCGATATAGCGGCTGTCCTTAGAAACGCTACGGTGATCGCCCATTACAAAGTAAGTATTCTTCGGAATTCGACCAGTATCTTGGACATATTTAATTTGTGCTCTAGTAAAGTACTGCTGATAGGTGCGAGCTCGCATCAATGACTGCATTGTGAAGTTTTGGGTTTCAGAATAAAATGTATCTGAGCCATTATCAATTAACTTCGTGCCTTGTTTTAACCAAGGTTGAGCAATCTTTTTATTATTAATGTAGATTTGGTTATTCTTGCTGACAATCTTTTCACCAGGTAAGCCAATTACCCGCTTGATGTATAAGGCACCTGGTTCATCTGGCGCCTTGACAATGACTACTTCACCACGCTTGATTTGCGCATGGCGCACAGCAATTAAGCGATCGCCATTTTGAAAAGTAGGTTGCATTGAAGGACCTGATACCGTATCGTTGCTCAAGACGAAGCGGAAAAGCAGCATATAGGCACCGATCAAAATAACCCAAATAATTAAGATATCTAGGAAAAATTTACCCCATGATTCTTTTTCTTCTTTTTTTTCAGCCATTATTTTTCTCCATTTGTCTTTTTTCACAGTTTACAACTTTATGGAGAAATTGCCAAATCACAAAAAAGAGGTATTTCCTCGGAAATACCTCTCTCATTCTTAATGACTACTAATTAGTCTTCTTTTTTGTCTTCAGCTTTAGCTTCGTCTTCTTTAACCTTTTCTTCAACTTTTGGAGAAATATCAAAGATTGCTTCACCGTTCAAGTACAAGTGCTTGTCATCGGCAGTGAATTCGATCTTCTTAGTGTCAGGCTTTTGTAAGATCAACTTAGCAGCTGGAGTTTCAAGGTTTTGTTCAACTACTCTTCTAAGTGGACGAGCACCGAACTTCTTGTCGTAACCCTTTTCTGCCAAGAATGCCTTTGCTTCGTCTGAAACTTCTACCGTTACACCCTTCTTAGCAAGAACATGAGACATCTTCTTCAAGTAAATGTTGATGATCTTACCCATGTCTTGTTCAGTAAGTGAGTTGAATGGAACAATTGCGTCCAAACGGTTCAAGAATTCTGGTCTGAAGTAGTTTTCAAGAGCTGAAATTAACTTGTCTTGGTCAACCTTGCCGTCTTCAAGCAACTTGTCAGAGAAGCCAGCGTTTGAAGTCATAATCAAGATAGTATCCTTGAATGAAACAGTTCTACCTTGTGCGTCAGTCAAACGACCGTCATCCATGATTTGCAATAATGCGTTGAAGACTTGTGGGTTAGCCTTTTCAATTTCGTCAAACAAAATCAATGAGTATGGTTGGTGACGAACTTTTTCAGTTAATTGACCACCTTCACCATAGCCAACGTAGCCAGGTGCAGAACCAATCAACTTGTTAACAGCCATTTCGTCTTGGTATTCACTCATGTCCAAACGGATTAAGTGTTCTTTGTTACCAAATAATTGAATTGCTAATTGTTTTGCAAGTTCAGTCTTACCAACACCGGTAGGACCAGTAAGTAAGAATGAACCAGTTGGTCTGTCGCTATCCTTGAAGATTTGCTTACGAGAAATAGCGTCAGTAATTACATCAATCGCTCTATCTTGATCGATTACGCTCTTCTTCAACTTCTTAGCAAGGTCTAAGTTCTTTTGAGCTTCGTCAGCGTGGAGTTCACTCATTGGAATCTTAGTCTTTTGCTCAATAATTGCGTAGATGTCTTTTTCAGTTACTTCTGGAGTATTCTTACTATCTACGTTCTTAAGTTGTGCTTCAAGTTCAGCAATCTTGCCCTTAATTTCTGAAGCCTTGTCGTAGTCTTCTGCCTTAGCAGCTTCTGCTTTCTTAGCTTCAAGAGCGCTGATTTGGTTCTTTAAGCTCTTTTCATCAGTTGGTTGTACCAGCAATGCCTTCTTAGCACCAGCTTCATCCATCAAGTCGATGGCCTTGTCTGGTAAGTAACGACCTTGAATGTATCTTTCTGATAATTCAACTGCCAATTTAAGACTGTCGTCACTGTATTTTACGTGGTGATAGTCTTCGTACTTCTTCTTCAAGCCTTCCAAAATCTTAACAGCAACCTTAGTTGTAGGTTCTGGAACTTGAACAGCTTGGAATCTACGTGATAAAGCTGGGTCTTTTTCAATTCTTTGGAATTCGCTAGTAGTAGTAGCACCAATTAATTTCAATTGGCCACTTGCCAAAGCTGGCTTCAAGATGTTAGCTGCGTCCCCATTGTTGTTTTCTGAATCAGTAGAACCAGCACCAACGATGTTGTGAATTTCATCGATGAATAAAACAATGTTAGGATCGCTCTTAGCCTTGTCAATAACCTTCTTTAATCTCTCTTCAAAGCTACCACGAAGGCTTGAACCAGCAACCATATCATTAATATTAACTGAAATGATGTGCATGTTAGCCATCTTAGCTGGTACATTGCCAGAAGCAATTCTTTCAGCTAAACCTTCTACAATAGAAGTCTTACCAACACCAGCAGGTCCGATTAAAACAGGATTGTTCTTCTTACGTCTTGAAAGAATTTCAATTACGTTATCAATTTGCTCATCACGACCGATTACTGGGTCAAACTTGTTGTTCTTAGCTTCTTCAACTAAATCAACACCAATTGGCTTTTCATTTGGTTGTTGTGGGTTTTGTTGAATGGTTTGTGGTGCAGCATCCATGCTGCTGGAGTAGTTAATTGGAATTGAACCTGAATTGCCCTTGCTATTTCTTCTAGTGCCGAAGTCGTCATTAAAGAATGAGCTATTCAATTCGTTAAATAAGTTATCAAAATCATTATCAAAGTATGCCATATATGCAACACTCCCTATCTCAAATTTACGTCTTTAGCACTCTAGCTTGTTGAGTGCTAACTCATTACATTTAATAGTATAGCAGGTTATCCACAGATCGCAAGCCAAAAATCAAAAGTTTTCCACATTTTTCTTATTTTTTTGTGATTTTAAATTAAAAAGGCACTACAAATGCTGTCATGTCAACATTTGTAGTGCTTCACAAATTCTAAAGAATTTCTTAAGATAGGCAAAAATTGATGATCATTTTGCTTAAAACTGTTGAATTTTACGGAAGTTTTCCACAGATAAGAATAAGTTTATTATCGTAAACTATTTCTGCCTACTTCTTATTATTGCTTTTTTCTTTTGCTTGTCCAGTATTTTGCGGTCCGCGCAATTTTCTTGGCTCAAGCAGATACTGGTTAATCAATTTAATTACCTGTTTATTCTGAGGTAAATCTGAGTGATCCGCTTCTGAGCCCGTTACCGTCATTGCAGTATAGCTTTTGACTTGATTCTGAAAAATATATTTTCCAGCTGCGACACTAGCTTCAGGTACAATCCCATCAGATTCGTAATTTTTACCCCCAGATAAGGAATAAACAACCAATTTTTTCGGTAGTTTATCTTTATTCTTGATAAAATCCTCTAGCATTTGCGTTTTATGATTAATATTTTTTTCACCAAAATTATATGGTGTTCCTAGCGTCATTAAACGTTTGATTTTAATTTCATCAGAGTATTGAAAGTAATAATGCTCTAGCCAATAAGTCCAGATCAAACCGCCGTTAGAATGCCCAAAGGCTTTAAAATTATTAAACTTATAACTCTCTGATAAGACATAAAAAGCTTGATCAAACCAACTAGCTTGCTTTTTAATATTGCTATAACCATCATGATTATTTTCAAAACCAACAATAATAAAAGGCTGATTGTCATTTTTATTAATTTTGCCCGAATATGATAATGTTCCATTCGTTAAAACCTTAATCTTAAGTACGCTATGCTTAGTCGGTGTTTTTTGATTTAACTGCTTCACCAATTGGTTAAAACGCTCAGTCGTTGCACTAGAACCAGGAATCATAATTACTGGCGACAAAAGCGATTTGCGTCTTTCGGCTCTAGCATGGTTATCGGCCTTCATCCAAGAATAACCGGGGATAGCCAAAGCCACTAACAAAACTAGGACAATTGCCAACCATTTAAAATTGGGATTTCGAATTAAATTAATCATTCTTTCCTTCATAATCCTTTAGTCCCCTTTCAAGTCGCAAACCTAATTTCATAGTTGGAATAAACATTATTATATCCAAAATAAACAACAAAATAGAAAATACCAAGTTACTCCAGTCACCATTAGATCCAAAGAACGAGACCAAAATACCTGGTGTCCCACTTAAAACAGGGTAAACACAAGGCTGGATTAAATGGCCAAAAATCGCTCCCGCAGCTAATAAAACATTAATAATTGGAATAATCACAATCGCTGGCAGTAGCACTGGATTTAAAATAATTGGCATCCCGACCATCATGCCCCAAGTTGACCCAAAAGCCGCAGGAAGCAAATTTGCCTTAGCAATATTTTCACTATCCTTATTTTTACTATAAATTAGGATGATCACAATCATCGCTAAAATAATGCTTGCTCCGCCCATTTCCGCATAAGGATAAAACAAAGAACTACCCAAATACTTATATGGCACATTCCAAGCACTACCATTTTTTAAGGCAAAATTTAAGTTAGCTGCTGCTGAGATACTATTAGAAGTGGTTGACAAAGAAATTAAGGGATAACCAATTCCGAGCCAGCTAAGGATAAAAACAGGGATTGTCAGTAATGCAATCAGCAAGATGTTATTTGATTCTTGTATTTGAGTAACTAAGCCTTTAAAAGTGCTAGAATTCAAGAATTTGATTTGAAATTCATAAATCATAATTCCTAAAATTACCCCACAAACAATTGCAAATATTGTCGGAATAAACGCATTCCAGGCTCTTTCCCTGATTCTAGTGGCATGTTCAAAATTTACCGGCTGGTGTTCTTTTCCTAACCAATGAAAAATTTGTCCTACCCCATAGCCGATTAATAAAGCCAATAAGACAGCATTAATTTTTAAAACACTGGAAGAAAACGGTGAATGATCGCCAGCATTATTAGCTAAGTTATTGGCATAAGCACAAAACATAATAACTATGACGGCCGTCATCCCTGCCATGGTTGAATCCTTACGGTATAAACGGGCAGTATAACGTGCTGCAAAATAAGCCGCATAAATACCAAATAAACCGAAGGTTACCCGAACCATTCCCCGACTGACAAATGCTCCTGCATACCAAAAACGATCTGGCAAGGTTATATCAAAATTAAAAATATTGTAAATAAAACTATCGGGTGAAAAAACAGCATCTCTGAATAACTTAAAATATGATCCAATTACTGCGATCGGCATCAACATAACCATCGTTCGCTGAAAAATTCTAAAAATTGCCAATCTTCTTATTTTAAGAAAGATATTTGTGATTCTGTTTACCATGGTGTTTTCCTTTACCTATTTATTCTAAATATGATTGAATAAAGTTAATCAAAACAATTATCAATTATACATCTATATTAGAAAGCTGATTACGATGGCTTACATTAACTTAAAAAATAATACTAAAGTTTACCAATCCTGTGATACAACCATCTATGCCAATAAGGACATTACTTTTTCTGTTGATAAGGGAGAACTAGTCATTATCTTGGCTCATCAGGCGCCGGCAAATCTACTTTGCTTAATATTTTAGGCGGAATGGAGCCAAATACAAGTGGAGACGTAATTGTCGCTGGGAAAAACATTGCCAAATATAACGCTAGAGAATTAACCACTTATCGACGCAATGACGTTGGCTTTGTCTTTCAATTTTACAATTTGATTCCCAACTTAACGGCAAAAGAAAACGTTGAATTAGCTGCTCAAATTGTCCCGGATGCAATGAGTGCCGACGAAGCTTTGCAGTACGTTGACTTAGGGCAACGAGAAAACAATTTTCCGGCTCAATTATCGGGCGGTGAACAACAGCGCGTTGCAAGCGCCAGAGCCATCGCAAAAAAGCCAGCTTTGCTTTTATGTGATGAGCCAACCGGCGCCCTTGACTATAAAACAGGCAAACGAATCCTCAAAATTTTACAAAATATGAGTCGGCAAAACGGCTCAACCGTCTTGATCGTAACCCATAACGCCGCTATTGCTCCGATTGCTGACAAGGTCATTCATATTCACGATGGCGGTATTCAAGAAATCCACCATAATGAGCATCCCGCTGACATCAGTACAATTGAATGGTAGGTGAGCAACATGCATAAAACTATTCTTTGGAAAGATGCTTGGCAGGCAATCACTCATTCTCTGGGCCGCTACATCGCTATTATCCTATTAATTGCACTGGGAACTTTTGCCTTTACTGGTTTAAAAATGGCTGGTCCTGACATGCGAGCAACAGGAGCGGACTTTTTTGCCAAGCATAATTTAGCTGACGTCACCGTCACTTCAAACTATGGCATTAATTCAACTGATTGCCTTACTATTCAAAATTTACCAGAAGTGAAAGAAGCCACCTTTGGTTATTTTCAAGATGTTAAAATCAAGAATCAACCTGATACGCTCCGTGTTCTTTCTCAATCAGATAATCTTTCAAGTTATGAATTGATTAAGGGACATTTTCCTAAGAATAAAACCGAAATTTCACTCTCATATTTATTGCAGAAAAAATACCGCTTAGGGCAAAAAATCACTTTTACTAAGCCTGGCATCTTAAAAAATAAAACTTACAAGATTGTTGGCTTCGTCAAAGCTAGTGAATTCTTAGATAAAAACCAAATTGGTCAAACCAATATTGGCAATGGTCATTTAACTGGCATTGCGGTTGCTAGTCATAACGCCTTTGCTGCGCCAGTTTACCAAATCGCTCGCATTACTTTTAAAAATACTGCTAATCTAAGTCCTTTTAGCGTAGCTTACCGCAACCGAGTTTATCGCGATCAAAACAAGTTGCAAACTGCTTTGAATCAAAATCGAGCCGATAAATATGATAAATATCGGGCGATGTATCAAAAACAATACCGTCAAGCGACAGCTAAGCAGCTACTCAAACGGGGAATTGTAGTTGATCCCACGCAGATTAAGGTGCCACAAAATAAGCTTAAAATTGCTTATCCTAGCTACACAATTAATAGCCGTGAAGAAAGTCAAGGCTACGCTTCTTATCGCGCAGATTCTGAACGAGTTGAAGTTTTAGCCAATGTCTTCCCTGTTTTCTTGTTTGCCGTAGCTGCCTTGGTCAGTTTAACCACAATGATGCGTTTTGTTGAAGAAGAACGGACTAATATTGGTACGCTAAAAGCCTTAGGTTATGGTAACGGTGCGATTGCCATTAAATTTCTGCTCTATAGCACTTCAGCTGCGATTTTAGGCGTTATTCTTGGCGCTAGCTTAGGTTACACCTTCTTACCCAATTTAATCATTAAGGCCTATTTAGCCGGCTCAACCTTAGGAACTGATTACCAACTCAATTTTGCCTGGGGACCACTATTAATTTCATTAACGGTAGCACTGCTGGCAACAACGGTTGTCTCAATGCTTACTTTAGCTCAAACTTTGCGTGAACGGCCTTCAGCCCTGCTTTTACCTAAACCACCAAAAAATGGCTCACGGATTTTACTAGAATATATTCCATTTTTATGGAAGCATATGAGCTTTTCAGCCAAGGTAACCGCCCGTAATATCTTCCGTTATAAGAGCAGAATGTTGATGACCATCTTAGGCGTTGCTGGTTGTACTGGATTATTAGTAATGGGCTTTGGTATTCGTGATTCGCTGCAAGGGATTGGCAATATTCAATATTCTGAAGTGCAAAAAAATGACGTCATTGCTTTGAAAAATCGTCATGTTAACAAGACCGAGCAACAAAAATTAAATAAAATCTTTACTGGCAATGCTGTTACGCAAACTAATGCTGTCCAATATCAGCAATTGACCAAGCACCTTGATCGCACTGGAGCAACTGAAAATATTATGCTAATCGCCCCACAATCAACTAAACATTTTAGAAAATCGATCAATTTGCGAGAACGTCAGAGCAAGAAAAAGCTCGTTTTGCCAAGTAACGGTGTAGTTATTTCAGAAAAATTAGCCACTATCTTGCATGCTCAAAAAGGATCAACGATTTCCTTAAAAGATGAACATGGCAAACTACTTAAATTCAAGGTTAGTTGGATCTGTGAAATGTATCTCGGCCATTATATCTTTATGAGCCCAGCTGAATATGCCCAAGCAACTGGTAAAAAATTCACTGCCAATGCTTATTTAGTAACCATGGCCAACCATTCCCCAGGAAATATTAACCAGATTAGTCAAAAAATGATTAAAACAGGTGCAATTGAAACAGTTGTTTCAACTTCATCAAATAGAAAATTGCTGGGTAGTTTCACGGGCAGTCTAAACGAAGTCATCCTGATTCTGATTTTAATTTCGGGGATGTTAGCCTTAGTAGTTATTTACAACTTAACTAATATCAATGTTGCTGAAAGAATCCGCGAATTATCAACAATTAAAGTGCTCGGATTTTACGATAATGAAACGACAATGTACATTTATCGCGAAACAATTATCTTATCGGCATTAGGAATTATTGTTGGCTTCGGCTTTGGCTGGTGGCTGCATCACTTTATTATTACGAGTTTGCCACCAGATGTAGCAATGTTTGATCCTAATATGTATCCGTTGAATTTTGTCTTCTCTGCCCTAATTCCAGCAATTATCACCGCTATTTTAGCGATTGTTGTCCATCACAAGATCAAACGAATCAACATGCTAGATGCCTTGTCTTCCATTGATTAAGCGCTGTTATGCTATAATAATCACTATAGAAAAGGGTGGAAAGAACATGCCAAGAAAGCACTTTGAATTAAACAGCGATGTCAGTAAATTAATTGATAAATACGAAGAGATCAACGATGTTGATTTTAATAAACTAGTTAACAAGGCTTTAAGATTCTACCTTGTTAACCAAATGAATTATAAGGATGTCCAAGATGCTTTGAAAGAAGCGGATAACGAGGCTTCAAAGTATATCGATGAAGCAATGCGGTCCAGCATGGGCGACTTCAATCGTAATTATTAAATCTATGTAAAAAAGCTACTTGTCACAATGACAGGTGGCTTTTCTTAATTCTTATCAAATAAATCTAGTTCTAATTGTTCAGATCCCTTAACATGATCAAGCACTTGCAAAATTGTATAGTTACTTTTTAACTTACCGTCTTTATCTAAATATTGTTCGGTCTACATTTTTACTTTTAAGGTATCTGTTGAACCAAATCACTGTTCATGCTTCGAACATATATTCTATTTTTACTCAAAATGCTTATACCGATAATAACGATAACCAATCTTTTTTCCAAAAATTGTCTCTGAAGTCTTCATCCAGTTAGCCAGCAAAATATAAATTCCGAGGAAAACTACGCCAAAAATAGACAAATAGATAAAACTACCAACCCGGCCTAAATCATTAAAGCGGTGGCCCAATAAAAGCTGGTAAACAAAAAGTAAAATCAGATAAATTTCATTTGAGACAACAATTGGCAACAGGCTTCTCAGCTTAACTCCATAGGTCTTGTTTAGTTTGTGGTAGCTGAGCCAAATAACCATGATAAAAGAAATATCCGTTGATAAAATTGCCCCATCAGCATTCATGAACATGGTCATTGGTACCTGCAAAATAATTTTTACCAAAACGCCTTCGATCATGTAAATCACCGCCAGCTTATTCATGTTCAAAGCTAATAATAAGGTCAATGAGTTCATGACTAAACCAGCCAGCAGACTTTGGACAATATTTTCTACTAAATAATATGCACCTAAACTATCATGTGAAAATAAAACCGTATAAATTGGTGAAGCTGCAAAGCTGCCCAGCGCAACAACCGGAAGCAAGACAAATAAGAGCAGCTTATAATTCTCTAAGAGCAGCTTTCTGATGCTTTCTTGGCTGTCCCTAGACTTATACTTAAGCCCTGCTAAAAGCGGCAGACTAGTCTCAGAAACAGCTGTCGCCAATGAAATAATCACCGTGGTAATCTTACTTGGATTAGCTGAAAAAATTGTGTACAAGTAACTAACATAGGTCTTACCCATATGATTAAAGCTGATCAAAATTTGCTTAAATAAAAGTTGGTCAACCAATTGGGTAACGGTGATAAATGAACCTAACAAAACAAAAGGAATTGAGGCATACCATAAGTTAAGCAAGCTATGCGTAACATTGTTTAAAGTCCGCGGAGCACTTTGGGCGATTAATTCCTTGTAATGTCCCCACTGCTTGCGCATATAAGCAAATAAATAAAGGTAACTAGCAATCGCACCAACACAGGCACCGAACACACTGAAATAGACTGCCGTTACATAGTTATGGTGAAAGACCTCAATAATTAACAAAGTCGCTAATAAAATAAATAAAATACGAGCAAACTGCTCCCACAATTGAGAAATACCATATGGCTTCATGTCGTTATTTCCCTGGAACCAGCCCCGCACCATACTCATTGATGGCAAAATCACAACCGCCGGCACTAACACCCGAATTGAAATCGTAGCACTAGCAACAGAATCAACCGGGCTATTTTTAGCAATAATTGGCGCAGTAGCGTATAACAAAACACCACATGCTAATCCCATAACCAGCATAATCATAAAGCCTAGCTTGGTAATGTATAAACTGTCTTTATATCTATTTTGTGAATTTAATTGTGATACTTCCCGGGCAATAACCGAAGGAAGGCCTGCCGTTCCAATCGATAAAAACAATGCATATGGCGTATACGACGAATTAAACAGCGCCTGGGCATTTAATTGATTGTGGTAGCTTCCTAGCATAATCAGCCAAGGAATTAAATAAACAACCCCGAGAATTCTCGATACGATACTACCAAACGATAGCCAAAATGAACCGGATAGGATTTTTTTATTCAACAGATAAGCCTCAAATCTACGTTAGTTTCTCATTATGCCTTCTTATTATACGTGGATTTTTTAACTTTGGGGCAAATATATTCCGAGTAGTTACCCTTTTTTAAAAAATTTTACTTTTATTTTCCCTTCCTAATAATACAATTCAGTTACATTATTTACTATATTGTTACCCAGCCTTTAATTTTGCGTTAGACCCCTTGACCTGAACGACTTTAATGATTATTCTTAAAATGTTTCTGTTAAAGGTCATAATTAGATAAAAATAATAATGTATATAAGAAATTCATCGGGGGAATTAAGTTGTCATTAAAGAAAAAGATTATCACTAAATTAGCTTATGTTGCTATGCTTTCTACTACTGGCGTTGCTGCAGCTGCAGTTGTTCAACCACAAGCACATGTTCAAGCTTCAACTACTTCAATTGCTGCACATTCAATCGGGGTTGACGTTGCCAGTTACCAAAGTGCCGATCTTTCAGCTCATGCTAGAAACGGTGCCAAGTTCGCTGTAGTTAAGATCAGCGAAGGTACCAGCTACAGAAACCCTAAGGCTAGTGTACAAATTGCTAGTGCTCTTGCACAAAATATGATGCCAATGGGTTACCACTTCGCTACTTTCTCAGCTAATACTGCTGCTGCTAAGCGTGAAGCTAACTACGCAATTGCTTCAGCTAGAGCTGTTGGTCTAGGCTCAGGTTCATACCTTGCTTGTGACTATGAATCAGGCGATGGCAACAACATTTACGGTGGTAAGAACCCTACCGCTAATGCCATCAATGCTTTCTTAAGCCAAATTAAGGCTGCTGGCTACAAGCCACTCCTTTACGCTAGTTCATCAGTTTTGAGAAACAATATTAATACTAACGCAGTTATTAACAAGTTCCCTAACTCATTATGGGTTGCAGCATACGCTGTTTCAGGTCGAATTGACAACCCTAGCTTTAACTACTTCCCATCAATGAAGGGCGTATCAATTTGGCAATTTACTGACAACTGGCGTGGTCTTAACGTTGACGGTAACATCAATGTTTTGCCACTTTCTACTTCATCAAGTGCCGTTTCTCAAGCTCCTAAGAAGGCTCGCGTATTAAAGAAAAAGGCTCACGTTTACAACAAGAATGGTAAGCGTACCAGCAAAACCTTAAAGAAGGGTTCAACCGTTACTACTCACGGTAAGAAGACAATCAACGGCAAGAAATATTACAAGATTGCCAAGAACCAATACATTAGAACTGCTAATGTTTATTAAAAAATAAGTCAATCAAAAATGGCTCTTTGTCAAATCCTGTTGATAATGAGTAAATGAATAGAATCAAGCAACCATTAAAAGGCTGTTTGGT
>NZ_CANBCQ010000051.1 GCF_947367125.1 uncultured Lactobacillus sp. | reverse complement strand
CCTACTTTGATTAAATAAATAATTAAAAAATCAATTTACGAGAAAGATCTATTTACACAAAAGATTTGACAGTTTCCTATTTTTGTCTAATAATCTATTCTTAATATCTACATTATATTTTTTCGTGACACATATAATTACAATATTTACTATCAAATCAAAAATATAATTTAGTATACCGTTTTCTATAGGTACAATGATTTTAAAAAAAGCTTCCAGTGTCAAGATACTTAAATCTGTTATTCCAAATATTAAACATGATCCTAAAATCAGCTTTATATTCTGCTTTTTTATACATATGAAATATAAAGATAGCATCATTATTTCTAAAATAGTTACTCCAAAGTTCATAAATAATTGTGTTGGACTAAATATTGCTAATAATATTGCTATAAGTCCTATTACCCAAATAGTAATCTTATTTCTTTTATATGTATTAGATATATTGCAAAAAATAAAAAGATCTGTAATTATTGAAAAAACAGTGAGTAATAATATCCAAAAAAAATTAATTACCATGATGGTTTCTATGATGCTTCCTTATACTTTTTTTATATACTTGCCAAAGAGGTTCAGAGTCAAATCCAATAAAATTCACAAAAGGACTATTAGCACTTTCACTGCTTTCAACAACATACTTTCCTAATTGTACATTTGACTCACCAACCACAGTAGTCGCATATTGTTTAACCGCATTTCCATCAGCTGCAGCATTTGCTTGCTTAGGCATAGCCACAAACATTACCACAACTCCTGCCAACATTAACAAACCAATCAAAAAGTTTTTCAATTTCATTATTTTATACCCCTCTTTTATCAATAAACGTAATTGGAGATATAGTATCATATTTTTACCATTATGAAGCAATTCATCATATTTGCCTGCATTTGACATCATATTTGCAATAAAAAGACAGAGTAGTATTACCTGCTACTCTGTTTAATTAATCAATTATTTTTCAGTATTTGTCAATTTTATGCACATAAAAAATTCCTAATGTACTGTATTCCAAGAAACTGGAACCGAAGTTAATCCCGTTGCTACGCTTCCAGTACTTCCATGTAAGAATTCAGTGACTGGTTTAGGTGCTTTGAAATGATGCGTTTGAATGTACTGTGTAATTTGATAACTGAGACGACCATAAATAGTTTGAACAGCCTCACCTTTTTCAGCTTTATCAATTGCTTCGTCAAATATGTTAATTAATTCTGCGTCATGCTCAACTTCAGGTGTAAATCGTACTTCTTCAAGTGCATTTTTAAAAGCCATAATATCTGGTGAAAATTCTGAATTCTTATCCTTCTTTTTGCCAAACATAATTATTTTCCCCCCTCATTATCAATTAGTGTAATCCTCTATCTATGATATTCAAAGCCATAATTTTCCTCTAAACTAAAACCAAAACTGTGTAAATAGCTATATATGTAATGAAAAATATCGATAAATACTTAATCATTTGTAAATAGGTAGTTTGTTTATCCGGATGCTCAAAAAATTGTTTTAATTTTGGCCATAATATTGGCAACAAAAAACAACTAAAGATCAATGGCCATTTTGCCAAACCAAAAAGAACAACGATAATTGGAAATAATAATCCCGCAATAATCAACGCCTTAATTATTTTAAGAGCATTCTTTTTTCCCGTATAACTGGCTAAAGTATGGCGTCCATTGTTTAAATCTTCGTGCAAATCACAAGTATTATTGGCTAACTGCAAAGCATAGAAAATAAGTGTTAAAGGCAAACATCTTATCAAAGTGATTAACGCCAAGTTCCAGGTCAAAGGATAGACGCCATAAATTGTAACGTAGATACTTACTAATATAATGAAATACGAAATAAAGAAAGATACCACTAATTCACAGATTGGTGTTGCATTCAGCGGCTTAGGCCCTGCAGTGTAAAATATTCCAATAAAATACCCCACAATCCCCATTATTAGTACGGGCCAACCAGTACGATAAACCAAAATGATACCCGGAATCGCTGAGATAAAGTAGCTAATCCACACTAAATTCCTAACATCAGTCAAAGGTAACTTCAGTCGTCCAATTGGATTTATATCAGTCAAAAAATGTCGATCTTTGCCATGAAGATAATCATAGTAATTATCAGCGATATTAACTGCTAAATCAAACAGAAAAACATCCACCAAGCACAGCAAGATATTAATCAAATTAAACATGTGATATTGTTGAAACGCCATTGCCGCGCCAAAGACAAACCACACTACGTTTAACGGCGCCGTATAAATCTCTGATAGTTGATAATATACTGGCCAAGATAAAACCTTCTTCATAGTAACTTATTAATCCTCCCATTTTTATTCATATCTTAGTCTTTTTCTAAAACAAAACATAGCTACCAATTTTGAAAATATTATCACAAATTACTACTTTAGTTATTAATAACTTTCATTACAACTGATGAAACTTTACCACTTTATTCTTCAATAAAATTTTCTGAACTTCAAAGCCATATGCTGGCAATTCTTTTTTTATAGCGTAAAAAAGAATTGTCTAAGGCCACTTCCAGCTTGTTGACCAATCTCATCAAAGGAAAGCTCAAAATTCCCAGTCTTATTATCTTTGATATATTGCCATAATTTATCGTACTTACTCATTATTTATTTTTTCAATCCTCAAGATGTAATTTCTTTTTATACTTCTTTTATAATTGAATTTTCTATTTTATAGATTTTTTATAATTCGTACTTTTCATTTTATATTTCTTTTATAGTAAGTTCAATTAACTAGAATCTAAAGCAAATCCGCAAAAAAATAAAGCCTAGCAAACGCTAGACTTTATTCTTAATAATTATCGAATGATTATTCTTCGTTCAATGATGAACGGTCGAATGAAGCATCCTTAAGTTCGTCATCGATAGTCTTAGTACCCATCCAAGAAATCATTTCCTTCATCTTGGCAGTAATTGCTTCTGCACCTGGCAATAACAACTTACGTGGGTCATAACCCTTAGCCTTCTTGTCAAGGTCCTTCTTGTCTTCGATGTACTTACGAGTAGCTTCTTGGAATGCTAATTGGAATTCAGTGTTGATGTTGATCTTAGCAATACCAAGTTGGATAGCCTTCTTAACTTGGTCTTCAGGAATACCTGAACCACCGTGAAGTACAAGTGGAGTGTCAGGAACAGCTTCAGCAATTTCCTTAAGACGGTCGAAGTTCAAGCCCTTCCAGTCTGCTGGGTAAACACCGTGGATGTTACCAATACCACAAGCAAGCTTGTCAACGCCAGCTGCAACGAACTTCTTAGCATCTTCAACAGAAGCTAATTCACCGCCGCCTTGGTTTTCACCAATCTTACCGATTTCAGCTTCAACTGAAATACCACGTTCATGAGCTAACTTGATGATTTCCTTAGTCTTAGCCAAGTTTTCATCAGTTGGAAGTGCGTGACCATCAAACATAACTGATGAGTAACCAAGAGCAATACATTCCTTAGCTGATTCAAAGTCACCGTGGTCCAAGTTCAAGATAACTGGAACTGAGATGTTCATTGAATCCATTTGGTCAGCTACCATGTCCTTAACGAACTTGTAACCACCCATGTACTTAGCAGCACCAGTTGATACTTGGATCAACAATGGAGTTCTAGTTTCTTCAGCAGCACGTAATTCTGCACGAGTCCATTCCAAGTTGTTAGTGTTGTAAGCACCTACAGCGTAATGGTTCTTACGAGCATCTTTAAAGATTTGATTACCGTTGTCAAAATAAGCCATTAAAAAATACCTCCTAAATATCTTACATGCATATTGTACCCTAATTCTGGAATTATGAACAATCTTTCACAAAATGTAAGCGTTATTTTTTAATTTTCATAATTTTTCAGTTACATTTCCTTAGGAGCATTGACACCCAAGAGTCTAAGTGCTTCAGTCAAAACGATTGAAGTAGCTTGAACTAAGGCAAGACGAGCACCAAGTTTATCATCTTTAGTTAAGATCTTCACGTTTGCATAGTACTTGTTAAATTTCTTAGCTAAATTTAAGGCAAACTTAGCAATTACTGATGGTTCAAACTTTTCAGCGCTTCTTGCAATGATTCTTGGGAAATCAGCCAAATCTTTTGCTACGGCAAAAGCCCACTCATCATCTAAAGCAAAATCGTTTTCGCTAGGCTTTTCGCCCATTGCTGCAGCCTTACGCAAGACACTTTGTGCCCGAGCGTTAGTATATTGAACATAAGGACCAGTATCGCCTTCAAAACGCACAACTTCTTCTAGGTCAAAGTCAAAGTTGTCTAAACGATCATTCTTCAAATCGTGGAAAATAACCGCACCTACACCAACATCATGAGCAACTTGATCTTGATCAGCTAAATCTGGGTTCTTTTCTTTAATTTGTTTCTTAGCAAGTGAAACGGCATCCTTTAATACTTGATCAAGGAAGACAACATTGCCTTTTCTAGTAGATAACTTCTTACCGCCTTGAGTAATCAAACCAAATGGAATGTGGTGAATTTCATCTGACCAGTCATACCCCATCTTCTTCAAAACAGTCTTCAATTCAACGAAGTGTTGTGCTTGTTCGTTACCAACCACATAGAGCATCTTAACGAAGTTGTATTCCTTCATTCTCCATTCAGCCGCAGCTAAATCACGAGTTAAGTAAATTGAAGTACCATCGGACTTAACGATAATTGCTGGGTTTTCATCTGGACCCATATCGACAACTTGGGCACCACGTGATTCGTGAAGCAAGCCCTTTTCCTTCAATTCATCAATCACTGGTTGCATCTTGTCGTTGAAGAAGGCTTCACCATTATAAGAATCAAAGCTTACGCCTAATTCCTTGTAGATCCGCTTAAAGTCTTCAAGGGAAACTTCACGGAACCATTTCCATAGCTTAACTGCTTCTGGATCGCCATCTTCAAGCTTCTTGAACCATTCACGACCTTCATCATCAAGTTCAGGATTATCTTCAGCTTCTTTATGGAAACGAACGTAGTAATGGAAAAGATTCATAATTGGATCTTTTTTAACGTCTTCTTCATTTCCCCAGTGCTTGTAAGCGGCAATTAACTTACCAAATTGGGTACCGTAGTCACCTAAGTAGTTAATCTTGATTGGAGTGTAGCCAACTTTTTCCATCGTCTTGGCAATTGAGTTACCAATTACAGTTGAACGAAGGTGTCCCATTGACATTGGCTTAGCAATATTAGGTGAAGACATATCGATTGGTACATTGCCTTTGCCTAACTTTTGATCACCATAATGTTCTTTTTCAGCTAAAACATCCTCTAAAGTTGATGAAATTAACTTTTCATGGTCGATTGCAAAGTTAACGTAAGGACCAACTGCCTTAATGCTAGCAAAATCATCACTCTTTAAATTTTCGGCAATGTTTTTAGCAATTTCAGCCGGATTCTTGTGCATAGTCTTAGCTAAGATAAATGCTGGAAAGGCATAGTCACCCATCTTAGCATTCTTAGGGCGTTCAATTAATGCAGCAATTTTTTCTTTAGGTAAATCAACTTGACTTGCAACTAAGTCAACCACTTCATTCTTAAAGTCCATATTTTCCTCTTTTCTAAACAAAAAAGCCTCTTCCTATTCTTGATAGAAAGAGACGAGTTTCTAACCCGCGGTACCACTCAAATTGATACAAAGTATCCGCTTATTTAAAATCATTATTAATTCAGTCAGACACGCCTTCATTATTTCTTATTGCCTATCTTTCACCAACATAGACTCGCTTAAATAAAGAAAATAACTACTACTTCTAACTTACTAGCAAAGATGATTATAACAGGAAAAGACGGCTCCTGCTACTGATTTGGGTAAAAAACTATCTTTGTTCAGCTAATAAAAATTTATAAAGTGGAATTACATTGATCGTTACATTATCTTGATGAATTGTTTTCGTAAGCAAGCTGGATAATTAATTTATTTCTTAATCTCCAATCATTATAAATTTCCAGTCTTTAACACACAATAAAAGCCGTAAAAGTGTCTAACTTTTACGACTCATTACATGTTAATCCCATGCTGAAAGCTTTTTGTTTACTTATTTACATTCCTTAAAGCGGAATCTACTGCTTCTTTAAATGCATGACTAGTAACCGATGCGCCGGAAACAGCATCAATATCTGTAGTGTTATTTTCAAGCATTTCTTTAGTCAAAACCGAAATTGCTCTGCCACCTAGAGATGGTGATTCTTTTTGTTGCAAAGTTTCAATTTGCTTTAATTTCTTACCATCATCTACCGTTACACGTACCACAATTGGCAAATCGCTAATGCCATTACTACTCATCCCAATTCCTTGATTTTGACCAGCGTCAAAATTAGCAACTGAAGTATGAGCATCAGATCGTAATTCTGGCACTTTTGAAGCACCAGTAACTGCATCAGTCTTAAATACTTTACGCTTTGGAAGAGCAGCATTTTCACCAGCAATTTTTCCTGAAATTAGCAAGTCTGCAATACTATTAGCGCCAAGATACTTCGTGGCAAAAATATCGCCTAATTCACCAGCTTCATATAAATGAGGTATTACATTACCATCCAAACTAATAACTTCACATTTTTCATTACGTTGGGCACCACCATGCGTATGTAAGATGTTGTGGCGAACTGGAATTGCATAATATGGACCTTCACCAAAACTACGCATTGTTTCAATCCTACGATTTAAAAACATGTCTCGTTTTTTTTCATCAGTTAAGAAATTAAAGTCAGCAACTGCTTGCTTAAGCTTGGGAGCGGCAATTTTCTCAGCTAATTCATCAATTGTATTAGCTTTAATTGCATATGAAATCAATTCTTTGATCTGCTCAGCCTTAGGAGAATCATCGTTAACTAATTGATCATATTGCTTTTGATCCATCACAATGTGGGGATGGTTTTGGTTGGGAATCATAATCCAATTACCATGATTATACTTGTAGCCATGTCGATCTTCTTCATCTTCACGGAAATATCGCGTACCATCATCTCCGGCAATAAAGATTGAGCCATTGAACAATGACTTCCAATTAATCATATAAGCGAATTTTTCACGTGCTTCATTTTGCCGTAATGACAAGCCATGAGAATCATAATTGGACATGTGCCATAAGCGTGCGCCAGCTTCAACTGCTAAATCAATTCCTTTACCTTGGTTATAAAGACTACCAATAGGCGCAAGCGATCCCTGGCCTAAAAAGGTTTGAACCATTTTGGGGTTATTTTCAAAACCACCACAACTAAGAACTACACCATTTTTAGCACCAACAAAGCGAACCCGACGGTCACGGCTAATCGTTACCCCTAAAATAGTACCATCTTCAGGAGATTGAATCAGATGTTCAACTGGTGAATTAAGCCACACGTCAATTTTATCTAAGCGTTCATAGACTTTTTTGCGTAATAACTTCCAAAAGCCACCATTGTACATACCTTGAGTCATACTTTGAGATTGCATCGAATTGGAATGACGATATTCAGGATATTCACCATTAGGACGTCTACCAGTGCCTTTTGCTTCAATATTAAAATATTTTTTAGAATATTCTTTCATCTGCATAACATTCTCGATAAAAGTATCTAATGCTTTGAGATCATATGCAAAAGGATAGTAGGTTTGCTTATAATAATCTTTTAAATCATCAAAGTTTTTACCCCAAGCAAAGGCTCCACCAGCATATCTAGTATTACCACCTTCACTACCTTCTGGAGCAGAATCAACTAACAATACCCGCGCACCGTTGTCTGCTGCAAATCTAGCAGCACCTGCGCCAGCACCACCAAAACCAACGACGATTACATCATAAATTGCGTCCCACTTCATGGAAGAGTTATATATCATTTTATTCACCTAATTAATCATATTAAATAAAAATTCAGGATCTAATAACGAAAGACCTGAATTTTTTATCTTTTTACCAGTAACCAATCACTTTAGTCCAAAGCAAGCCACCGCCAAGCCAAATAACGTTGAAGACAACACCTATGATGGCGCTTAGTTTCCAAAAATCTTTATTGGAAATATATCCAGTTGAAGAAACCATTGCAGCTGGACCGGCAGAGTATGTAGAAGTTGATAAGTAAACAGTTCCACACATTGCGAGCATTAAAGCGGCCATAATCTTAGGTACACCAGCACCTAAAGCAATTGAAAGAAAACCTGCGTAAAGAGCAGAAATTTGAGTTGAAACACTTGGGAACAAGTAGTGTAAGTAGAAGTAAACTAACCAAAGTATTACTAATACTAGAACCCAGTTAACTCCTTTAAGCGCTGCACCTAA
This sequence comes from uncultured Lactobacillus sp., assembly GCF_947367125.1. Classification (GTDB taxonomy): domain Bacteria; phylum Bacillota; class Bacilli; order Lactobacillales; family Lactobacillaceae; genus Lactobacillus. The sequence continues at coordinate 5,176 of NZ_CANBCQ010000051.1, read as the reverse complement.
AGTCTTTGAGAACCATGGGAAGAAACCTAAAGTCATTAGCTTTTGGGACATGAGCATGATAATTGATAGCCAAGTTAAGATATTCCATGCAAAGCTTTCATTCAACATGTCTTTAACATTGATTACGCCAGTGATCAACAATAAAGCAACTGCAATGAAACTAGTTTCAGTAGCATCAATCCCGATGTGAGAACCAACTAACCAAAGTAAAATGGCAAGAATAAAGACTGCTGACATAATCTTTTCAGCTGGCGTCATTTTACCCAATTCAGCTAATTTTTTATCAGCCCAAGCATGAGCATTCGGTGTTTGCTTAATTTCTGGTGGATAAATTTTGTAAAGTAAGAACGGTACAATGAGTAATGAAATCAGGCCTGGAATAATCGCTGCTAAGAACCATTGCAGCCAAGATATTTCAATTCCTTGAGTTTTAGCAAGTCCTAAGGCAACCATGTTACCGGCTAAACCAGTTAAAAACATCCCTGAAGTAACATTATTAATTTCGTATTCATTGAAAACTAAGAATGAACCTAATTTTCTCTGCGTGCCCTTTTCCGGATCTGAACCCATTTCACGAGAAAGCCCATCAATGATTGGGTACATAATCCCGTTTACACGAGCATTGTTACTTGGAATTCCGATTGCTAAAACTGTTTCAACAGCAGATAATGCATAAGCTAAACCTAAAGTACTCTTACCAAAAGTTCTCACAAACAAGTAGGCAATTCTTTTACCTAAACCTGATTTAATAAAACCTGCAGCCAAGAACATACACATTGCAACCATCCAAGCAACAGAGTTACCAAAACCAGCAGCAACTTCTTTCATGTTAAAAATACCGGTTAAAGTAGCAACTACCACAGCAATTAAAGTGGTTGCCATCATTGGTAATGGCTTAGTAATACATGCCGCAATAGTGGCTACGAAAATCGCAAATAAATACCAAGCTAGAATACTAATGTCAGCTGGTTTACATGGGGTTAATAGCCAAAGGGCAATCCCAATGACTAACGGAAGAATCCATTTCTTCCACTGAAATTTATCTAACATTTTTCTACTCCCTTAAAACTATTGAAAGTGCTTTTTATTTCGCTAACAATTTTAATTTATATTATTAACATAAAAATATCTAATTTTTCTTTGTGAATAAAATGACCTGTTTAAATGCTATAATTTTCTTTAATAGCAAAGAGCTACGCTTATTGTGAAATGTGTTATTTATAAGTTAAAAAGATGAACTTATAAAAATATTTTATAATCGAGGAAAAAGATGAATAATCAAGATTTAATGTATTTTTGTAAATTAATTAAAACTGGTAGTTATACTAAAACAGCGCAGTTTTTCAATGTTACTCAGCCAACCATTTCAGCTGCAGTTAAAAGACTAGCTGTCCACTTTAAAGATCCCTTAGTTAGTCAAGTTAATCGTAAAAGTAAATTAACAACCACTGCAGCAGGCGCTCTTCTTTATCAGAAAGCAACACATCTACTCCAAGAAATCCATAGTATTGATTATGATGTTCTTCATGCTGGAGAACGCAAAATCCGAATCTCATTTTCTGGCGTATCAGGTAGTATCTACATCCCCGAAATTATCGCGCAATTTTACCGTGCAGGAATTATGTCTATGCTTGATACCCACTTAGAACGCTCTGTGGATATTTTTAACAGCCTAACTAATGGTGACATTGATGTTGCAATTTACTCTTGGATGGTACCGATTAATGATCCGAGTTACTACATTCGTACTTTAAATAAAACTGAACTAGTTATTATCACCGGTTTAGATGATCCTTGGGCTACGAAAAAAGAAGTAAAAATTTCAGAATTACGTAACCGTAACTTTATTGCTCGGTCTGAAGGCTACTTAACTAGAGAATGCCTAGATCAAGAGGCAACCTTAGGGAACTTTAAACCTAATATCATTTTCACGGCACGCACGATGCAGCTTATGATTGACTTAGTTCGTGAAAACCTTGGAATTGCTCTAGCAATGGAAGATACACTCCAAAATCGAGAAGGACTTCATATTATTCATTTAATTCCTGAACAAAGATTATGGGCTTACATGCAAATCGCTATGCGTAAAAGTTTTATTCCGAATGAGTATCAACAAAAGGGGATTGATATTCTAAGAAACTTTCACGCTATTTAGCTTGTTTAATCGCCTTATCTACGGCTTCTTCGACAGCGCGTGTAGTAGTTGAAGCGCCGGAAACAGCATCAATATCAGTGGTGTTAGCAGCGACTATCTTGCCTGGTAATTCTTTAATTGCAACTGCACCGATCCCTTCAGTTTCATGATTTTCAAGGACTTCAACATTCTTAATCGTATGATCTTTATAAGTAACACGAACAACAATCTTACCACCGATCCCCGCTTCAGTTGATGCAACATATTGATCTGGCCCCAATTTAACGTTGTCCATTCTTTCACCATCAGCTAAGTCATTAATTTGTGGTACACCATCAGTAATAATAACGTTTGCTGTTGTGGTGTTATGAGCAGCGTTTTCACCAGCAATTTTACCGAAAATCAAGCATTCAGCGAGGTTGCCACCACCTTGATAGCGATTAACACACATCCCACCTAGTTCACCTGCACTGTACAAGTGAGGAATAGGTTCATTCTGACTATTCAAAATTTGGGCATTTTCATCGTGTTGTGGACCGCCCTGAGTATTTAATACCGCTGGTGCTAGCTTAATAGCATAAACTTTACCAGCCGCAAATTCAGTCATTGATTCCGGTGCACGATCAAACTTGACATCCTTACCGTTTTTTGCAAAGTTATTAAATTCAGATAAAGTTGTAGCTAAGTTTTCGGCTGGAACATTCATCTTTTGAGCTAAAGTTCTAATATCATCAGCACTAATCATCTTGTCAAAGAGCTTAGTGTATTTTAGCTGACCAGCTTCTTTTTCTTGCACAAACTTGTCATATTGTTGTTGGTCAAAAACAAGCCAGGCGTTATCAAAGGCCCGTGGCAAATCGTATTGACCATGATTATAAATATGACCATGACGGAATTTAGCATCTTCTTTTATGAAACGTGTCCCATCATCAGCTACAGCAAAAATTGAACCAGCTTTTACATTTTTCCAACCACTAATTTGACGGCCACGTTTATTTTCATCTTCAGCGATGACATAACTTGGAACAATTCCCAAAGATTCATAATTACTCATATGCCACATCTTAGCCCCAACTTCTTGAGCCATCGTAATTCCATCGCCACGATTATAGAGCGTGCCCAATGGCGTTAACTTGGTAACATGTAAATAGTCTTGTTGCATAACGGCATTATCTTCAAAACCACCGGTTGCTAAAACTACCCCCTTATTAGCATGAATGTAGTATTTTTTGTGGTTTCGTTCAATGACAGTACCAATAACTTCGTCACTATCTTCAGCTTGAATTAAATTAGTTGCGCGTGACTTGAGCCAGATATCAATTTGATCTTTACGGTCTAAAACATTTTTACGAATTACTTTCCAAAGACTAGCATCAAAATCACGGTTATGAACTAATGCAAAATCAAAAGTATCTGAGCCAGCAAATTCTGGATACTCACAAAGATTAGTTTTATGAGCCAGGTGGTCAGTTGATTGATAGTCTTGTGACCAAATAAATGGCTTCATACCCAAGTATTTTTCGAAGTATTCTGGCATCTTTACGAAACCATCTAAATAAGTGGCCATCGTTTTTTCTGAAACTGCAAAAGGTGCAGCTAATTGATGAAAATATTGATCAATCTTTTGCCGATTGTGAGCCATTGCAACGTGTTGAGCAGAATATCTGGTGTTACCACCTTCGTGACCATAAGGAGCGGCATCGACTAATAAAACTTTTGCGCCATTATCTGCCGCAAATCTAACTGCAGTTCCTCCAGCTCCACCGAAACCTAAGACGATCACATCATAGTTTCCGTTCCATCTTAATTTTTCATTTGCCTTCATTTTAATAACTCCTATTAATTATTTTTTATTTACAACGGTATAAATATCACGAAAAAGCGAACTATGCAAATATAAATTTTAAAAGTATTTTTTGGATAACACCCTAATACAGGCTATGTAAGCGATTTTAAATAAAAAGTGATCTAGTAATAAAAGCAAATTAAATTTCTACAGCATGATCAATAATTCACCTTGAAGTTTTGATAAAATTTATTTATAAATATAAAATAGATTTATCACGATGAGGTACAGAAAAATGGAATTTAAAGATCTGGAATATTTTAAAAAACTCGTTGAGACAAAAAGTTATATTGAAACTGCCAATTATTTTCATGTAACTCAGCCTGCTATCACTGCAATGGTTAAGCGCCTAGAGAGGGAAGTTGGTACCAAGTTAATTTTCAAAATTAATAATAGGGCGCAAATGAATATTACTCCTGCTGGATTAGTTGTCTATCGGCAAGCCCAAAAACTATTGCAAACTCAACAGGCCATTCTCATTGAGGCTAAACGTGCCAGTGAAAATAATTTTCGCTTAGGCTACTCAGAAATTGCCGGTAGTGCCTGGCTTGCCTCAGTAATAACCCAGCTTAACCAAGGACACTTATTAGCCTCCATTGAAACGCATCAGGATAATTCTGAACATTTAGTATGCAATTTACGTGAAGGAAAATATGATGCCATTCTTTTTTCAAAATTAAGCGATGAACAAATCTCTGGCATTAAAATCACTAACTTACGTAAATATCAGTATGATTTAATCGTACCTGCTAACAGCGAACTGGCCCGTCAAAGTAAGATCGACATTTTCCAAACCAGAAACATCCCTTTGATTATGCGACATAAACGATTTTTATCTCGGATCGCGCTAGAAAAAGTCAAAACAAAAACTGGCTTTAAACCAAACAAAAAATTAGTTGTCGATAGCATTGACGCTACCACACAATTAATTAGTAAGGGAATGGGTATTGGATATTTAATGAATTTAGCTGTTAAAAATCGTCCAGGCGTCGTGGCAGTGCCACTAATTCCAAGCCAGCAGGTCGATTGCTTTGCTTGTCTAGCAGTAAGAGACGATTTTATTCCAAACAAAATTCAAGAAAAATGCTTAGAAATTTTACGCAATTTCTAAATTCAGGGAAACTATCTTTGTTCAGCTAATAAAAATTTATAAAGTGGAATTACATTGATCGTTACATTATCTTGATGAATTGTTT
>NZ_CANBCQ010000050.1 GCF_947367125.1 uncultured Lactobacillus sp. | reverse complement strand
GGCGTTGCCAAGATCGTGATGCCACATACTCACGCCTTAGATGCACCAAAGGCAGACGCTGGGAAAGTCTACGGCTTAGCCCTTAATTCCAAAGTTGAGGTGCAAGGTCGCGTTGGTCGATTCTTAAAGATCAAAGAGCTACACAAAGGCAAGCAGATATATGTGACAGGTAACCGCGCTTATATCGTGCTATAATCGTAAATGTAATTTTATATTGGACAATTAAAAGAGCCACTCTAGAGATTGATTTCTCTGGGGTGGCTCTTTTTTATTTTTTCTTTTTTGTGTAAAAAAATATTTGTTTTGTGTTGCAAAATACACGGAATGTGTTATTATAGTTATAGAAAGAAATGAAAACGAGGTAACGAAAATGAAATATGATACAAGACGAGTTGTGCTTGAAAGCAGAAAGTATGTTGAAAAAATCAGCAGAACAATTGAGAAAAAAGAAAAAGAATTAAAAAAGTATGAAGCATACTTAGATGAAGTAGATGATAATAAGATTTTGAATATTGAAGAAACACAAATTGCAGATAAAGCAGAATCACTCAAATTCTCTTTAAGGGACTTATATAAAGAAAAAGATGAGTTACAAAAATGTGAAGACTTTTATAGCAATCTTGAAGAATTAACTTCAAATGAAACATACGATAGAGATTTATATTTTGATGATGATCTTAATCTTCGCAGTTTAGGATCAGATCCTACGTATGAATTGGCAGTAAATCTAAAAGATGAAAGATTTTATATCTATCGTCTAACAGATACAAATTCTGTTTGGATGACCTTAGATGAAATTAAAACCTTAGTTAATAAGGTATTGGATGATAACCAAATTAAAGAAGCCGACAGTACTTGTTACTCTAGTCAATATGAAAAATTGCTAGAAAGTAGTGAAGCTGCAAGGGTAGCCAATCTTATCAGTAGAAATGGTTCTGAATTCAGCAGTAAGCATTTAGCAAAAATGTCAAAAGCGGTTGAAATGATGAACCCAGAACGTAAGCAAATTCTTGCTAGTGCTTTAATGATTGTAGTATCTGAGGATGAAGGAATGTAAATGAAAATATATATTCAAAAAAATTCCATTAAATATGAAACAGGTAAAGCAATACTAGTTAAAATACCAAGGCAAAAATTTAAAGTATGGCTGCCCAAATCATTAGTTAAAGACACGCTTTGGTTTTATACTGTATTTTTGCCCGAAGATATGACGTTTACTTTGATCTTTAATAATCATGATAAGCAATATTGTTCTGCCGAATCTCTGTCAAAATTATTTGAAGGTCAAGGATTACCAATACATAAAGAAAAAGTGGAACATCATATCCCTAAAGAAATAAAAAACATACAGAAGGTTGAAGTTGATGATTCCCTTAAGCGTTAACCAAAGATTAGCAATTAAAAAATTAGAGCGTCTACGAGTAGGCGCCCTTTTTATGGAACCAGGAACAGGAAAAACAAGAGCAGCAGTTGAACTAATTAATAGTTCAAAAACTGATTATGTATTATTTATTGTTCCTTTTCAGACTAAACAAAATTTTAAAAAAGAACTGATTAAATGGGGATTAAAGCCAAAATATCGAATTGAAGGTGTGGAGTCCCTAAGCAATTCAGATAGACTCTATCTTGAACTGCTAGATGAAATTGAGCATCACAAGAGAGTTTTTATGGTGGTTGATGAAAGCTTGAAAATAAAAAATATCCACGCTAAGAGAACAGAGAGAGTTATGAAGCTCGGTAAATTTGCATATTATCGCTTAATACTCAATGGCACACCGATTTCAAAAAATGTTTTAGACTTATACCCTCAAATTGAATTTTTAAGCCCTAAAATTCTAAGTATGAGATATATCGAGTTCTGGGATAAATTTGTTGAATATGAAACTAGAATTGATGGATATGCTCAGTACACTATAGTTAAAGATTCGGTCAATATTCCTTATCTTTATTCTTTAATTGAGCCTTATGTTTTTGAAGCTAAGCTTCGATTAGGTATCAGTAAGAATGAAAATTATATTGACTATATTGTTGATAATCCTGAAGCTTATTGGCAAGCTAAGCAAGAAATGTTACAAAAAATAGATTTTATGGGTGACGTTGATTTTCTGGCGATGACACAGAAAATGCAACATTCATATTCGCTTGATTCAGGACATTTGAGGCAATGTGATGATTTAGTATCTGAATTAAAAAGAAAGACAATTATTTTTGTTAAATATCTTGATACTAAAGCTGAATTAATTAAAAGATACCCTAAATGCAAAGTTATTACTTATGGCAAAGGCTCTTTAGGCCTTAACTTACAAGAATACAAAAATATTATTTTTTATGAAAAAACATGGGATTATGCACAACTAGAGCAAGCTAAAAGGAGGATTTACCGAATAGGTCAATCAGAAGATGTTAATTATTACTTCTTAACTGGAGATTTAGGGCTCGAGAACTTAATCGAAAGCTCTATAGCTAAGAAAACATCACTTTTAAACTTGTTTAAAGAGACTAGTAATAGAAAGGAGTTTGCAAATGAGTTCTAAAACTTATCTTGATATAGATGTGTATGAAGCAACTCAAAGACGGCTTAAATACATTTTTGATGAGTTTGATAATGTCCTTGTTGCCTTTAGTGGTGGTAAAGATAGTGGCGTTTTGCTTAATTTAACCTATCAGTATGCTAAAAAGCATGGTCAATTAAATAAGGTCGGTATGTACTTTCTTGACTATGAAGCCCAGTATCAAGCAACCATAAAATACGTTCAGCAAATGTTTGATGAATTGAAAGAAATTAAGCATTACTGGCTCTGCCTGCCTAATTCAGTTCCTAGTGCCACTTCTATGACTACAGGCACGTGGATTCCTTGGGAAAAATCTAAAAAAGATATTTGGGTACGTAAAATGCCTAAAGAAAAATATGTGATTAATGAAGATAATGTCCCGTGGGACTATAAGCCTGCTACCAGCGATTATCAAGCGCAGGAAGACTTCACAAAATGGTTTTCATCTAAGCACGGAAAAACAGCGGCTCTGATTGGAATTCGTACAGATGAATCTTATGATCGTTTTAGAGCCATTAAATCAAACCACAAGGTTAACTCTTATGGTGATAAAGAATGGCTAGTATCTAAAGATAGCGAGACAGTCAATGCCTATCCTATATATGACTGGTCTGTAAAAGACATCTGGGTATGTAACGGCAAGGAAGCTTTTAAATACAACAAAATTTATGATCTGTATTATCAAGCTGGCATGAAAATTAATGAAATGCGTGTAGCATCCCCATTCTTATCAGAGGGATTATCAGATTTGCACTATTATCAAGTAATTGAGCCTGATACGTGGGCAAAGATGCTTGGTAGAGTGAATGGCGTTAACTTTGCTGGCATATACGGTAAGACTACCGCTATGGGCTGGAAAAATATCAAACTACCTAAAGGTATGACTTGGAAGCAATATTTGAAGTTTTTACTAAAGACATTGCCTGAACAAACAAGAAAAGACTACCAAAAAATATTTAAAACCAGCATAGAGTTTTGGGATAAAAAAGGTGGCGTGCTTGATGATGAAACAATTCAAGAGCTTCAAGATGCAGGCATACCACTAGAAATAAAAGGTAAAACTAACTATAAGACAAATAAAAAGGCGGTCGCATTCCACGACTACCCAGATGATGCACCTGTCAAAAAATTTAGAACCGTACCATCTTATAAACGCATGTGCATCACAATCATGAAAAACGACCATACAGCTAAGTATATGGGGTTTGCCCGTACTAAGGCACAAGAAGAAAAGAGGAGAAAAGCTATTGAAAAGTACAAAAACATCCTTTAAGAGTCCAGCTTATAATGTAAGACCAGTTCCAATTGAAAAAATACAAGCTAATACCTACAATCCTAATCATGTTGCACCACCTGAAATGAAGCTCTTATATGAGTCAATTAAAGATGACGGATATACTATGCCAATTGTCTGCTACTATCTCAAAGATAAGGATAAGTATGAAATAGTAGATGGTTATCACCGATATACTACTATGCTAAAACACAAAGATATTTATGAGCGAGAGCATGGTATGTTGCCCGTAAGTGTAATTGATAAACCGCTAGAAGATAGAATTGCTTCAACAATACGTCACAATCGCGCTCGTGGAGAACATAGCGTTGATTTAATGGTAAACATCGTTAAAGAGCTTCAAGACGCTGGTATGTCTGACGCGTGGATTATGAAGAATATCGGTATGGATGCAGATGAGCTTTTGAGATTAAAGCAAGTTGGCGGCTTGGCTGCAATGTTTAAAGATGAAGAATATAGTAAGGCGTGGGAATGATGAATGACTTAGACAAGGCACAAAAACTTTTAACAGCTAAATTAATGCCACTAAATGTAATATCCAAGAAATCAAACATAAGCTATGATACAATTCGACAGTATGCTTCGCATCCAGAGAAATTGGAAAAAGCCTCATGGAGAAAAGTTTATACTCTCTCTTTAATTTATGACGACCTTGTATCTGAATTAACTAAGTGAATTTTAATATGTTATAATGCACTTAGTGACAGAATTAAAGTATTTATAATGGTATTCAAAAAAGCCTTACCACTTAAACTGGTAAGGCTTTTATTTTTACGCAAAAAGTACGTAAAATTGTTACAAACAATTGAAACTTATTAAGTTAATTTGAACCACATCAACGATAATGTAAGCTATTTTTGCTTATTAACTTGTAATTTCGATATTGCAGTAATTTTACAAATATTGCAGAAAAATAGTGTTTTATTAAAAATGTTGCCAACTATTACAAAGAAACGTTTTTCTTTAATCATTGTGTGATCTGGCTGTGATTGAACTGCAATTCACAGTAGGTATTATATAAAATGTCAATTGCAGGAATAATAAAACGAAAACGACAAATAGTAATTGACGTTTTAATTTAAGGAGAGATGTTTTTTGAAAACTAAATCTATTTTAACTAAAACTATTGCTGTTGCTGCTTTATCACTTGCAGGTATTGGTGCAATTAATCAATTAGATAATAATCAAGCTCAAGCTGCGGTTGTTCAAAATGATGCTGCAGTTTATACAGCTACTAAAGCTACTACTGTTTACAATAATTACGAAAATCCAGTTGCAACTGGTCAAGTATTGCCAGCATCTACTAATTGGAAGATTATTCAAACAGCTTATGATTCAAAGGGACAAAAATGGTATGATCTTGGTTTAAATCAATGGGTATTGGCAACTGGTTACAGCTCTGATAACAATGCTAACCAAACAACTACTCAAGCTAGTCAAAATACTCAAACCCAAACAAACCAAAATTACAATTATTCAACTCAACAAAACACTTCAAGATATTACACTAATTCTAATGTAAACTATACACCAACTAGAACTAGTTCATATTCATCATCAGCTACTGGTTCAGAAGCTAGCGCTAAAGCCTGGATTGCAGGTAGAGAATCTGGTGGTTCATACAGTGCAAGAAACGGTCAATACATCGGTAAATATCAACTTTCTGCATCGTACTTAAATGGTGACTATTCAGCTGCTAACCAAGAGCGTGTAGCTGATAATTATGTAAAATCTAGGTATGGTTCTTGGAGCGCTGCTAAGAGTTTCTGGCAAACAAATGGCTGGTACTAAAAGACAACTCCAAGTTTTAACTAAGATAGGTTTGTTGAATTTTCACCTTCAACAAACGAAAACGACTACTCAAATCGGGTGGTCGTTTTTAGCTTAGCGTTTTTTTAGTTCAAAGGTGCTTGTCTCTACATAAAGCGTCATATTTTTGCGATAGTAGTTCAAAGTTTTGATTGAAAGACGTAGTTTTGCGATGTAATCAGCTTCCGTTAATTTGGAATTTGATAAAACAGAATAAACATATGACATTCGTAATTTATGTATAGTTAATGGCATACCTACAATTTGCCGATCAGCGGCTATTCTTTGATTGATATTAAAATCTGAAGCATAAGGTTTTCCATCATGCCGAGAAAATAGGTAAGGATCATCTGTGTTCGTAAAATCAGTATGATTTTTAATATACTCTTTGAGATCATTTGCCTTAATTCGATCTAGCAATTCATTAACATGTAAGATCATGATTTCTTTAGGCTTAAAACCAGAAGCAATAGCAGTCATCATTTTGATAGTTTCAGGATGAAGACCATTCACCCGAATTAATTCTGATAAGTGATTTTCCCAACCGATGACGTAATGCTGCTTTCGATCAAAACGATTTCCACGTAAGGAGAGCAGGGGATAAGTAATGATATAACCATATTCACTTAGAAAGACAAAATACATTTTTAGATGGCTAAGGTATTTATTTACTGTGTTGCTTTTCATATGTAAATTATTTTCTAGAGAATCCAAAAAATTGCGGATATCACCAGCCGTTACATTTTCTGCATTAGCTTCTGTACTATCAAGACTGCTAGAGTAATAATTCCAAAAAGTTGAAATTGAAGAACAGGCGAGAGAAATAGTTGAAGTAGCTAATTTCTTTTTTTGCTTACAATAAGTCCGAAAATTATCTTCGTAGGGAAATGACATCTTAAGTCAGTCCTTTCTTTGTTAATCTTTTTGCTATAAGCACGTTGTTACTAAATTTTATTTTACCACAAAAAAACTACGTTCCGCTTCGCTCCACTTAATAAAAATAAACTTGCCAACGGACCTTAAAAGATGTATTATCAAAATGATAATTCAACAGGCGATGACGTTCGCCATTAACTGAGTAAAATCTAATGACGTCTACTTTATCCATGAGGGGTAGAGTAGACGTTTTTTTGTTGGGAGGATTTAATTTGAATTCAAAAATTGCTAATTATTTTAGTATCGCTTTTTTTGCTTTTTTTGGTGGAATAGCCAGAGCAGCTTTAAATACCAATTTTAGTTACAATGGCACTTTCTGGGGAAATATTATCGGTTGTTTTTTATTAGCTTTTTTGACATATTTCTTTATTGAAACTAAAGAAATGCGCCAGTGGTTGACAGTTGGATTAGGCACCGGATTTGTCGGAGCATTTACAACTTTTTCAACTTTTAATTTGGATATTTTAAAAAATATTCAAACCAACTTACCTATTGAAGCAATAATTTATTATTTTTGTTCGATTGTTTTTGGATTTATTTTTGCCATGATGGGAATGAGCTTAGGCAAAAAAATAGGTCGACTTGTAAGAGAGGAAAGGAGTTCACGATGATTTTTTTACTTGCAGGGATTGGAGCATCACTAGGCGCAATACTCCGCTATGCCATTACCAATTATGGTAAAAAACATTGGGAATGGGTGGGTAAGAAATTCTGTAATTTACCAATACCAACTTTATTTATTAACTTAACTGGCACATTAATTTTAGGTTTTATTTTCGGTATTGGGGTCAACGCTTTTATTTATGCATTAGTAGGAACTGGTGTAATGGGTGGTTATACCACATTTTCAACTATGAACACAGAACTAGTCGAACTTTATAAAAGCAATAATTATCGTGGTCTCATATTCTATGCATTGTCATCATATGTCGGTGGAGTAATTCTGATTCTCTTAGGATATTATTTGGGCAAATTAATTTAAACTTATTAAAAAAGGTATTACAGTTACTAAGTTAGTAACGTAATACCTTATCTTTTTATTCAGCTTCTTTAGTCAATTCGTAAATTGCTTCAGCATAAATCGCGATAGAATTGATTAAGTCATCAACTTTCATATATTCATTAGCTTGGTGCATTACCATTGGTGCATCTTCAGGTTGAGCACCATAAGCCACACCGTGCTTAAAGAGACGGCCATAAGTACCACCGCCGATTACAACTTCATGCCCCTTTTTACCAGTTTGATGTTCATAAACCTTAAGTAATGTTTGAACTAGAGGGTCATCACCAGGTACATAATGTGGTTCTTCAAATGAAGTGTAGCTAGGAGATAAGATTTTACCAAATATTGCTTCGACTTGCTTCACCATAGTGTCGGGATCAGTACCTTGAGGATAACGGATATTGTCTTTCAATACAGCAGAACCGTTGGCTTCATATTCAAACATTGATGGTGCGCTTGAAAGATCACCCATTAAGTCATCATGATGGGCAACGCCAAGCTTTTTACCTTTGAAATCTTCATGTTCAACTTCTGCTAAGAAATGTAGCCAATTTTTATCACGGCCAGCAAAGTCAAACTCATCTAAAAATACTGCCAAAAAAGTTGCAGCATTTCGTCCAACTTGAGGAGCAGAAGCATGGGCACCTTGACCTGTTAATTCAATTTGTGCTTCATCACCATTGATGTTAAATTCACCTTCAAGTTTATTGTCATTTAAAAATTTGATGAATTTTTCTTTCATACTGGTTAAGTTACTACCGACAACAGTTGCATAAGTCTTTTGTGGAGTCACATTTTCAGCAATACCTGCTTTGAATGATTTAAGAACTAGTATCATCATCTTTAAAAGTCATGGTCAAGGTATAAATACCTTGTTCACCATTAATGATTGGAAATTCAGCATCAGGAGAAAAAACTTGATCTGGAGTAGGTTCATGTTTTAGATAATAGTCAATTCCTACCCAGTTAGTTTCTTCGTTAGTTCCAACGATAAAGTCAATCTTTTTCTTAGGTTCAAAGCCAGCTTCTTTAAGTAAAAGCATGCCGTAATAGGCTGCTAAAGCAGGACCCTTATCATCAGCGGAGCCACGACCAATAATTTTGCCATCTTGAATTAACATTTTAAAGGGATCAGTTACCCAACCGTCGCCAGCAGGCACAACATCCATATGACCGATAATTCCCAGACGTTGATCGCCATGACCAAAATCTACACGGCCAGCATAATTAGCAATATTCTTTGTTTGAAAACCATCTCGTTTTGCGAAAGAAAGAAACTTTTTCATAGCCTTAACAGGGCCAGGGCCAACTGGATATTCTTCAGAAGTATTATCTAAATCTTCAGATGAATCAATTGCAATTAATTCACTTAAATCACGCAAAATATCATCTTTTCTAGCTTGAGCTAATTTTTTATAATCTAATTTCATCTTCTGCCTCTTTTCTTATTTTTTGTTAGTTAAAAGTTTACCAGAAAAATAAGTAATAAACAATGAGCATTAAAATTGTCGGTTAAAGTATTATTATGTACAATATACTTATAATATAGAGGTATATAGAAATGGACAGATTATTATGAGACAACATGTTCCCGAACTCGATCACAATTTAAGTAACGACGAATTTCTAGATCTGATCGTTGATTGTTTCCACTCAGTAATATTCGGTACGGTCGACCAAAATGGAGACCCTCACACTAATATTATTGATATCGTTTTTAATGAAGATGGACGCTTAATTTTTGCGACTACTAATCAAAAATCATTTTATCGTAATATTAAAGGCCATAATAGAGTTTCAATTACAGCATTGCGGGGTAGGGAGACCTTAACCAGTATTGGCTTTACTTTAGAAGGATATGTGGATGAAATTAGTCCACAATATTTAGAACGAATTTATGAAGTCAAACCGCAGATGCATCATATTTATGCCAATAAAACCAATGATATGAATACTCTACGTGCTCTTGCATTAACACCGATCATTGGTTCGATTTATGATCTAAGATTTGATCACGTTTTTCAAAAACAATTTGACTTCATCAATGTACCTGACAAAGTTTTAGAATAATAAAAAATGCTTCGATTATCGTAAATCGAAGCACTTTTTATTATATTTCAAGTTCCATTTCTTTACGTTCTTCACGTTTTCTTAAGTATGGAAGCAAGAAACCAAGACCGAAAAGAACAATAACTGTAATAATGTTCATTAACAATTGATGGTTGAAAGCTGCACTACCAAATGTAGCTTCAGCTTCTTGAGGAATAAATCCTAAAGTAGCACAGATAAAAGTAAAAATTAAGCACCACCAGCCCATGATTAGAGCACCGGTTTTATTCTTGATAAAGACATAATCTGAATGAAACTTCTCTTGGTGCATGCGCAACATAATAAAGGCAAAGAATACCCAACAGGTCTTATATGGTGAAATGATACCATTAATGTTTAAGAGCCAGTTATAAATTGAATTAATGTTAGGTAAAGTTCCAGTAAGCAAAAGTAAGAATAATGCTAAACCACAAGTTAAAGTGTATGAATGAACTGGACGTCCTGTTTTGTCTTTTTTACCAGTTAACCATTTTGGCATAAATTTGTCAGCAACATCCCCAGCGAAGACACGGCTTGATGCATCAAGCAATACAGCTAGTTGAGCCATCATGAATAGTGCTTGAACTACTGCGAAGATATACATCAAAACTTTCCCCCAACCAAGGCTTTCACCTAATAATTGAAAGGCATAGTAAGGACCGTTCATCTTAAAGTCATGTGGAATATGGTGAGCATTAAAGAATACAGCTAATGCTAGTGTACCAAAGATAGTTAAGAAGCCGGTCATTAAAGCAAGCATCCACATTGCTTTAGGAAATTCATGCTTCGGATCACGCATTTGTACAATGTAAGGAGCAGCAAGTTCTGCACCAGACATAGCAAAAATTAAAAGACCTGTAGTAGAGAAGTAGCGCAAACTAAATGATGGTTTAAAGGCGCTCAAATTGAAAGGCTGAGTAGCAATGTGATGTCCATGCATCACTGACCAAACGGCCAACAATACAAAGAGCATTGACATGATAAACATAGCGCCACCGCCGATTAAAGATAATAACTCAAGTGAATTCTTAATTGCGTTTTCAACTAAAATAAAGGCAAGAATAATCACAAAAGTTAAAATTCCAAACCAGAAAGTGGACATATGCTTGTCTAAAGTATTGTTTCCCAAAATGATCCATGAAAAAGATACGATAATTGAATTAGAAACATCAACCAAATAAGGAACCGTTTGTACCCAGTACATCCATGAGGTCCAATATCCTAGCGTATCATTAGATGAATGACGGACCCAAGAAGCTAGACCACCAGCTTGATCAGTAAAGGTAAGTCCCATTTGACTAGACATTAAAGCATAAGGAATTACATACGAAAAAAGTAGAAAAATCCAAGATACAACTACTGATAAGCCTTGATTTTGAAAAGGATAAAAGATGTTTTCAAAACTAATGATTGTTACGAAGTCAATCAAAGCAATAACCGGCCAAGACATATAATGCTTTTTGCCGGGTTCAAAATTTATGGTTTCAATTTCTTCTGACATAAAGTTTTCCTCCAAGATTAGCTATTTATTAAGTTAGTTAATGAAGATGGCTAATCTTGGAGGTGAACATGGCAAGTGCACTTGTTAAATCCCTCCAATATTTATATAATGATTTCAGCTATAGCGTATGTTAAGAAATAATGCAAAAATTACGCTATACTGTAGAAGAATTATAAAGAAATTTTTAAGTTTTGCAACATGTAGAACGCTTTCTTAAGTAGATAATGGAAAGGAAAAAGATGGATTTTCTAAAAATTGCCATTGGAGATGGCGTCAATGTTACTAAAATGAAAGATTGGGCGTCAATTCCTATTGGCGATGTGAAAAATAGTGCTGAACTTGCTGCAATTGTTGTTAGGAAGAATGATGCAGTAGGTAAGAAGGAAGCTCAAAATTTACTTGAGCAATCTGGTTTTCCTATTCCACTAATCGAAGTAGCAGATAAAATAAATAAAAAAGAAATCGAACAAAAAGCTACAGAATATACCGAACAAATGGTACCGGGGTTTTTAACCGATTTAATTAATTTCGCTCAGGCAAAACCAATTTCATTTACTACGCCAGGTCATCATAATGGTCAATATTATGATAAACATCCTGCTGGTATCGTATTTAATAAGTTCTTTGGCAAAAATCTAATGTTTGCAGATACTAGTGATACTGTACCTCAGTTGGGCGATACAATGACTCATGCTGGTACACCACTTGATGCCGAAAAAAAGGCAGCTGAAACTTATCATGCTGATAAAGTATATTTCTGCACTAACGGTACGACTTCTGCAAACTCAATTTGTGCAAGTGCGCTTTTATCTGAAGGAGATTTAGTTTTATTTGATCGTAACAACCATAAGTCTTTATATAATTCTGCTTTGGTCATGAGTGGAGCTAAGCCTGTATATATTCCAACTGATCGAAATGCTCTCGGACTAATTGGCGAAATGGATCCAGCTTTTTTGACTAAAGATAAGATTAGACAAGAAATTGCTAAAGTTGATTCAGAAAAAGCCAAGGCTAAGCGTCCTTTTAGATTAGCAATTGTACAAGCAGAAACTTATGATGGTGTTTTTTATGATGCTCAATGGATTGTTGACCGAATTGGCAAACTTTGTGATTATATTTTATTCGATTGCGCTTGGGGCGGTTTTGAAGAGTTTGTGCCAATTATGAAGCATTTATCACCACTTTTACTTAATCTAGGTCCAGATGATCCGGGCATTTTAGTTACGCAATCACTACATAAACAGCAGGTAGGGATGGCCCAGGCTTCACAGATTTTGAAAAAGGATTCGCACATTAAAGGGCAAGAACGTTATGTTGATCATAAGCACTTTAATCATGCTTATTTGAAATTTGTTACCTCTTCATATGCATATCCTCTTTATGCATCCCTTACAGTAAATTCCTATGTTACTGCAGGTAAGGGAAATAAGAAGTGGTGGGCTGAAACTTTACGCATGGGAATTGAATGGCGCAAAAAATTATTAAAACAGTCAAAACTGTTCAAGCCGCTAGTACCTGATAATTTTGCAAAAATTTCTACCAATGACCTAATGACTAATGCCGAATACTGGAATATGAATAAAAATGATGATTGGCATGGCTTTAAGAAAATGGGGACTGGCGAAGCAATGATTGATCCATTGAAAATTACAGTACGTACTCCCGGTATTGATGTTAAACATGCAAAATATGAGGAAAATGGTATTCCTGGTGCAGTAGTTGCAGAATTTTTAATGGAAAATCATATTATTCGTGCCAAGAATGATTTGAATTCACTGCTCTTCTTACTTACACCTGGTGATTCGCAAGAGGAATTAGATACTTTACTTGATGCTTTCTTAAAATTTGAAAAATATTATGATGAGGATGCATTGGTCAAAGATATTTTACCAGTGTTATATCAAGAATATCCTGAGCGCTACCATGACTATACGTTAAAGCAGCTTTGTCAAGAAATGCATGAGTATTATAAAGAAAATAAGACTTTCGTATTGCAACAAGAATTGTTTGCTAAACCTAATATGCAAAACTACTTAATGACACCAGCTGAAGCTGACCAACTCTTTAAGAAAGATAAAACGGAATTAGTAGATCTTGAAAATGTAATTGGAAGAACGGCAGCTGAAGGAGCTTTGCCATATCCTCCTGGTGTATTTATCGTGGCACCAGGAGAAAAGTGGGGAAAAATCGATCAAAAGTACTTCGAGGTTTTAGCTCGCGCAATTGAAAAGTTCCCAGGTTTTGTACCAGAAATTCAAGGTGTCTACTTAGAATCACAAAAAGATGGTAGCTTAAAGGTGCAAGCCGAAGTTATCAAGGATAGATAAATTAAGGAGGAAGAAATGAGTTTTTCTTGGAAAGAAAATTTACCAAAGGAATTAAGTGATAAAGTAACTAAAGTAGAAAAGATGATCCAGCCTCGGATTGATGAGATTGACGAACAGGTTTTATACAATCAGCAACGTGTACTTGATTTATTTAGAAAGCATCATGTTGGTGAAGAAGATCTCGTACCTTCAACTGGTTATGGCTATGATGATATTGGTCGTGACAAAATTGAAGATATTTATGCCGATTATTTTAAGACTGACGATGCTTTAGTTCGTCCACAGTTTGGATCTGGTACGCATGCGATTACTGTTGGCTTATTTAGCATGCTTCGTCCTGGAGATACGCTTTATTATTTAACTGGCACGCCGTATGATACTATTCAAGAAGTTATTGGCTTAGCTGGCGATAAACCAGGCAACATGAAAGAATGGGGCATCAACTTCAAAACTACAGAATTGAAAGATGGCGAAGTTGACTATGAGCAAGCTAAAAAAGATATTATGGATCCTACAATCAAAGTTGTAGCAATTCAAAGATCATTAGGCTATGCAACGCGTAAAACTTTTACAATGGCTAAAATCAAGCCAATGCTTAAGTTTATTAAAGAAGTTCGTCCTGATGTAAATATTTTTATTGATAATTGCTACGGTGAATTTTCTGAATGTGAAGAGCCGACCTTCTATGGTGCAGATATGATGGCTGGTTCACTTTATAAAAATGCAGGAGCTGGTTTAGTAAAAGGCGGTGCCTTCTTAGTTGGTCGCCAAGACTTGATTGATGGTGCAGGATCACGACTAACTGTTCCTGGAGCTGGAAAAGGAGAAGGTGCTACTTGGGGTTATTTACGTGATATTTATCAAGGCTTCTTCATGGCAGCACATACTACTGGCGAAGCCCAAAAAGGAATGGTCTTCACTGCAGCCTTGTTAGAAGAGATGGGGATGCAGGTTTCACCTAAATGGAACGATCCACGTAGCGACATTGTTCAAACTGTCACCTTTGGTAAACCAGATCCAATGGTAAAATTCTGTGCAGCGATTCAACACTATTCACCAATGAATTCTTTTGTTGATCCAATTCCATATCACCAAGATGGTTACGAAGATGAAGTAGTAATGGCTTCGGGGAGTTTTGTCGAGGGATCAACGATTGAATTATCATCAGATGGTCCTTTGCGTGATCCATACATGCTTTATATTCAAGGCGGTTTATCATATGCACATGATAAGATTGCGATTACACACGCTGTAGAAGAAACCTTCTATAAGTAAAATAATTAATAATTAAAAGGCTACATTTTCTGGCTCTTTGTCAAATCCTGTTGATAATGAGTAAATGAATAGAATCAAGCAACCATTAAAAGGCTGTTTGTTTCTT
>NZ_CANBCQ010000049.1 GCF_947367125.1 uncultured Lactobacillus sp. | reverse complement strand
TTCAATGCATCAGTAATTTCTTGCTTCTTCTTGGTTGCAGCTTCTTCGATGGCAGCGTTGGCATCGCTTTGTGCTTTTTGAAGTGCTTCATTATAAGCAGCCATCCATTCAGAAACAGTCTTCTTATCCGTATCACTCTGAACAAAGTCCTTAGCTCCATATACTGAAACTTGATCGCTATCGTTCAACTTACCTAAGTTAACGCTAAATTTACCATCTGCTCCTGTTTCAGCAGTGTAAGGAACTTGAAAAGAAGTTGGATCCCCAGTTGCTTCAGCTGTCCAAAGAGTTTGTGAATCTGTTGGAGCAACTTGGTGAACTTGACCATTTACTGAAATATAAACATATGCGCCCTTATTATCAGCAGTATTTGCATTACCACTCATGGTGTATGTGCCGTCAGCATTTTTAACAAAACTTACATTAGATAAGTTAACTTCTTCACCAGCAGCAACTAAGTTAATCTTGTTTTTAGCATTATTTACAGCAGTTCTAGTTGCTGTAGTTGTAGCTTCATCATAACTAGTTACCTTAGTAACAGTTGGAGTACCATCACTAGCATAAGTAATGTCAATCTCACCGACTGGTTGACCATCAGCTGAGGTCTTTACACCCTTAAATTGAACTTTACCGTTCTTAATTGCAGTGGCACCATTTGGCATTGAAATGTTGAATAGTTTTGGCTGAGTTGAAGTAAAGGTACTACCATTACCAAGTGATACACCAGTAGCTTGGGTACCATCACCAGTTACATCAAAGGTACCATGGTGACTGATAGCAATTGTTGAATTTCCATTTGAAGTAACAACTGAACCCTTGTAATCACCCATGTTAGTAGCATTAACCTTGAATGAACCACCATTAACATTGATGGCAGCATTACCGTTGATGTAAACCGGATCATTCCAACCTTGATAGCGGTAATATGGTGTACCATCAGAATTAATGTTCAAATTACCATTAACGTTAATCGTTGCACCAGAATTCAAGTAAAGAGCACTAGAAAGGTACTTATCTTCGGTATTCTTTGTCAAGTTAATGTCTAGGTTACCACCTTGATCAATATTCAAAGTTGTATCACCTTTTGATGCAATCCCACGGGCAATCCCATCCATATTCATCCCATTAATTTGTTCTGGGCCATTTTGAGTATGTGGATTTAAGGAAACTTGGGCACCATTCTTAACGTTGATTGTTGTTTTTCCCCCATCAACTTCAAGAACATTTGAGTTAGTAGTGGTTAAGGTGACAGTACTACCAGAATTAAAGTTAATTGTGTTCGTTCCAGCAGCAAATTGGATTACCTGTTGATTATTACCACCCTGGCTGGATTGAGACTTATTATTTAGTGGACTGGTATATGAACCCACTGAATGAGCAGTAACATTACCATCAAAGTTAACTGTCGTGTTATATCCAGAATCAGTATAAATTAATTGTGACCCGGTGTAGTTAACATTATCAAAAGTATATGATCCAGCACTTCTAACAATACCGAAATAACTTCTACCATATAAATCTAAGTCTTTGAAAGTAACTCCATAATCGTTACTGTACATGTTGAAGCCATAACCGTTAAAGTCTACAGTATAGTGCTTACCATCAGCAGATTGAATTATGATGTTACGTTTATTAGAAATATTGGTATTGGTGTAGTTGCTACTAGTCTTTTCACCTAAATCAATATTCTTATCAATGTTAATCGTCGTTGCGGTTCCATTTTGAATTGCATCAATTAAGCCATTAGCATCTGTTACAGTGATAGAATTTTCATCTTGAACTGCTGCTTTAGCTTTACTTTCAGTTACTCCAACTACACTGCTTTCATCTACATTAAGAGTTGTAGTTGTTGCTAATGCTGCCTTATCATTGCCCGCTGCTGGAGTAGGATCAGCAGGCTGTTCTTCCTTCACAGCAGATACTGGTGCTTTATTTTCAAGTTGTGCTGTACTGGCCTTTTGATCAACTGAAACTTCTCGCTTCTTTTCAGTTGCTTCAGAGGTTACACTTTCTTGTTTCGCTTCAGAAGCATCGCTTTCTTTATTTACAGCAGAAGTTTGTACTTCCCCATTTTGGTTTTGAGCAGGCTGTTCAGCCGCATGAACAGTTTCATTGCCCATGCCAAAAATAGTCAGTCCAATTAAGACCGAAGCTGCACCTATACTAAACTTTCTAATTGAAAAACGCTGTTTAGTGTCTTCCATTTTTCTTAAACGTTCTTGGAAATTATTCTTACTCATACAATTCCTTCCATAATTACTGACTCATATACAACTTATGTAATATGCTAGCAGTTTGTTATTTTTTATTACTCATTACCTAACTTGTATACTCGCCTTAATTACCTCATCAAATTAGAGAAAAAGTGACTTTTTCTCTAGAATAATTTTCGAGATGAATCTACAGATTTATTATAATGTCCATGTTTTTTTTTTTCAAAATATTTATACTTGATAGTATGAAAAAAACCAGAATTTCAAAATGCGAATTCTGTTTCCTTCAATATCTTCTATTCAAATTTCCAATCAACGGTCCGCTTAAATTCTTCACCTGGTAAAAGCGTAATCCGGCCTAAATCGTCACCCTCTGCCGGTGGCACTTGCGCTTCAAAAGTAATTCCGCAATATGGACCAAAGTTTGAAGTATATTTACCAGTATGATCAAAACCATTACCCGTATAAATAATCAAGGAAGGAGCATTAGTCGTCACTGTTAGCTTATGCTTAGATGACGCTAAGACGGCATTAGGCAGATTTCCATTCAAAATAAATGGATGATCCATGCCATCGCGGTTCTTAATTTGCGGATCATCTGCTTCCAAGACATCCCCAACCCGCTTCATCTTTCTAAAATCAAAAGCTGTCCCAGCAACTTTAGCCATCCCTTGGGCAGGCAAACCAGTCGCATCAACCGGCAAATAATA
The DNA here is from genome assembly GCF_947367125.1 of uncultured Lactobacillus sp. Lineage (GTDB taxonomy): Bacteria > Bacillota > Bacilli > Lactobacillales > Lactobacillaceae > Lactobacillus. The sequence goes on along the minus strand of NZ_CANBCQ010000049.1, from coordinate 15,312 downwards.
ATCGGCATTCATTTGCATTTGTAGATCCTTGATCGTTTCTTTTTCACCCAAGGTAAAGTAAGTGTGGTTAACCGGGTTGAAAATAGTCAACTGATCGCTAACTGCATTCATTGAATAATGCAAAGTATTATCATTATCCAACTCATAACGTACACGAACCTTTAAATTACCTGGATAATCGTTGTGACCATTAGGATCAAACAAGGTCAAATCAACACGAGCGCCCTTGTCATTGCAGCTTGGCTGAAAGTCCCACACTTCGGTATCGATGCCGCTGCCACCATGAATGTGGTTTTCACCTTCATTAATTGGCAACTGATGCATTTCTAAACCATGCCGCCAAATGCCGCGGCGCACACGACCTGCAATCCGGCCTACTGTGCCACCCAAGTAATTACGCTCCTGGTCATAATCTTCAGGCTTGTCCAATGACAAAATCATATTTTCGCCATCAAGCAAAACCTTTTCCAAAGTTGCACCATAATTAAGCACCTTGACGATCATGCCTTGATCGTTTTCCAATGTAATTTCGCAAAGATCCTTGTTATCTTTGCGACCATATTTAATAAAACTTGTCTTCATCTTTATTACCTTTTTCTTTTTGTATTCGCTTTCACAAATATTATAAATTATTTTCGCAGCAGAATATATCAGTTACCGCTAACAAAAAACGAGACCCATTAGATCTCGCTTTCTGTCTAATTTATCCTAAATATTCTCAATTAAAGCAGTGATAAACTTGTCCCAGCCTTGGTCGCCATCTTCATTATTCTTAAAGACGCCAGCATCTTGCAAGACTTGTTCGAAGACTTCAACTAAAGATTGCTCCATCACTTCATCAATATTAGCGCTAGTAATTTCATTTTCAGCCTTAATTTGATCAGCCCATTCCTGATGGCTGGCTGCCATTTGGTTATCTTGACCTAGCCAGTACTTCTTTACTTCCTCAAGTTCACTCTTAAGTCGCCCTGGCAAAATTGCGCGGCCCATTACTTCAATTAAGCCAATATTTTCCTTCTTAATATGCCACAATTCTTTGTGTGGGTGGAAAATACCTAAAGGATAATTTTCACTAGTATTGTTATCGCGCAAAACCAAGTCAAGCACGAAGTTCTTGCCCTCGCGGTGCATAATTGGAGTTACCGTGTGATGGCGCGTTTTACCATCGAAGGCCTTAATTTGACGAGCAGAATCTGAATAATGATCCCAAAAGTCAATGATCTTGGCACCTAAGTCGATCAAAGACAAAGAATTATCACTAATCAAGCGCAAATCGCTCATTGGCCAGTCAACAATTCCGGCCATAACTTCAGGATAATCATCAAAGACAACTGTCTTCTTAATTTTAGCCTTCATCATTGGGAAAGTATGACGGCCACCTTGATAGTGTTCATGGGCTAGCATTGAACCACCAACAATTGGCAAGTCAGCATTTGAACCAACGAAGTAATGTGACAAAGTTTTTTCAATTTCAACCAAATTAATCAAAGTTTGCTGGTTGATAACCATTGGAATATGCTTTTGATCTAAGAAAATGCAGTGTTCGTTGAAGTAAGCATATGGTGAATATTGAAAGCCCCATGGACGACCGCCGATATTCATGCGGATAATACGCAAATTACTTCTAGCGTTTTTGCCATAACCGCCAAGGTAGCCTTCGTTTTCCAGACAAAGGGCACATTGCGGATATTTTTTACCTGTAGCATGAGCAGCAGCTGCAATTGCCTTAGGGTCCTTTTCAGGCTTAGACAAGTTAATCGTAATTTCTAGGCCATGTCCCTTAGAGCTAGTGCCAGAGAAGACGACGTTTTTGGCAATCGCTTCTTTTTTAACATAATTATTGTTCACACAAAGCTTGTAGAACCAATCAGTAGCCTTTTCAGCTGAGTTTTGCATTTTTTGCCAAAAGATGCCGTTAACCTTCGATGGCGTTGGCGTTGCCAAATCATATAATTGATCATTCAAGACTTCACGTGAAGTGACATCATCAGGAATCTTTTTATTTTGGACGGCTAAATTAACCAATTGCTTAACTGCAGTTTGTTGTTCATTAGCTTCCGCTTTACTAGCCTCATCACCTACTAAAGCGCGAATCTTATTGATCACATAAACACGATCTAGTGGTTCATAAGCGCCACTATTAATAACTTCATCCGCAAATTTTTCAATAACTTTCATGCTTACTTCCCCTATTAAATTCTCTTAGTTCCATCAACAATTTCTGCATCATAGAAGCTAGCATCGTAGCCGATTGCATCACGGTAGATCTTGCCAACTTCTTGCTTAAAGTTTTCTGCTTCAGACTTCTTCACAATCGCAATTGCACTGCCGCCGAAGCCGCCACCGATCATTCTAGCGCCTAATACACCAGGTTGTTTCCAAGAAGTTTCTACTAAAGTATCCAATTCCTTGCCAGTTACTTCATAATCATAATGAAGTGAAATATGTGAAGCGTTGATTAAACGACCTAATTTTGCCAAATCGCCCGCCTTCATAGCCTTAGTTGCCCGCAAAGTTCTTTGGTTTTCGCTAACGGCATGGCGCGCACGCTTCAATTCAGTTTCATCATTAATGAGGTAGGAATATTCATCTAAAGTATCATTATCAAGTTCACCTAAGGACTTAATATCCAATTGCTTTTGTAATTTTTCTAAAGCATTATGACATTCACGTACACGATTGTTATAAGCGGAGTCAGTTAAAGTATGTTCCTTGTTGGTAGCCATAATGATAATTTCATAGTCACCTAAAGCAAGTGGCAAATATTCATAGTCTAAGCTATTGCAATCAAGAAAAATGGCACTATCTTTTTTACCCATAATACAGGCAAATTGGTCCATGATTCCTGAGTTTAAACCCACAAATTCATTTTCTGTTCTTTGGCCCATCTTGGCTAAAGCAATGCGGTCAACATCTAGGTCAAATTCATCCTTCAAGATGATGCCCATTAGCATCTCGATTGCAGCACTTGATGATAAGCCTGAACCTGATGGCAAGTTAGCCTTGATGTAAAGGTTAAAACCATGATCGATGTTGTCGTACTTTTCACGTAAATAAGCGATCATACCCTTGAAGTAATTTGTCCAGAAGCGGTCATCTTTTTCAACAGTGGTGTCATCAATGTTAAATTCAACAATATCGCCGTCTACATTGCCTGAGAAAAGACGGACCTTCTTATCTTCTCTTGGACCATAAATGCCATAAACACCCAAACTAATGGCAGCTGGGAAAACGTGACCACCGTTGTAGTCAGTGTGTTCACCAATTACGTTAATTCGGCCAGGTGAAAAGAAGACGTCCTTGCCCTTTTCACCAAAAGTTGTTTCATATTCTTTAAGCAATTCTTCTTTATTCATTGTTTTTACCTCAAATTCGTTCTGTAATCGTTTTCAATTATTAGTATATCTCTTCAGTTTCTTTTAGTAAATGGTTTACTTAAATAAATAAAATATTTATTTAAAATCTAACTTTATTTTCCTAGAAATACTTTTATTGTCCTATAACTACTATTCAAATATAATAAATATAGGAATAAACCGACCATGATGAGTTCGTATGTAAACGTGAACTTATTTTTTAACATAATTACAAAAAAGCATCATTTAACAATTTCTCTGTTGAATGATGCTCTTTTAATTCTAATTATTTAACCAACACTTGCACATCCCAAGCCTTCATTTGTTTATGAGCTGGCTGATTAGTCAAAATATCCTGATACCCAGCAAATTTTTCTGGCAATTCACGTTCATCATTACTCATATTCAAAACGAAGTATAATTCCTTGCCATCTTTAGTAATTCGCTTCGTTACTTCAAGCTGATTGCCAGCGGCCACTAACGATTCAATGTCAGCAGTCAAGACAATATGATTGAACAATTGAGTTAAACCAACATGATCCAGTTTAGTACCAACATACCAAGCTTTACCTTGACCATATTGATTTTCAGTAATGGCGGCAGTGCCTTGATAAAATTCATTAGCATATTTCGCCAACACTTTAGCAGTTTCAGGGTGAATCAAGTCGCAGACTAAGCCAGCTTCATAACTCTGATCCTTTAACGAAACATAAGTCTTGTGACCTGGCACTACTGCGTCGCTTTCTTCAACCCAAATGCCAGTAACATCCTTCAGCGGACCAGGATAGCCGCCCAGATAAACATTGTCGCTTTCATTAACCATGCCCGACATGTAGCTGGTAACGAAATCACCACCATTTTTAACATAAGCATTGATCTTGTCAGCCAAGCCAGTTTTCACCATGTATAAAACCGGGGCAACTACTAAGTCATATTGACTGAAGTCATCATCAACGCTAATTACATCAGTTGGAATATTTCGTTCATAAAACTGGCGATAATAATCAAGAATTGAGTCAACGTAATGCAGGTCTTGGCTAATGCCATCGACATATTCATAAGACCAGAAATTGCTCCAGTCAAAAATAATAGCAACTTTAGCCTTAGTCTCTGAGCCGAGAATGGTCGATCCCGCCTGCTTTAACTTTTGCCCTAAGTCAGTTAATTCATGAAAGACTCGTGTGTCAGTTCTTTGCGAGTGCGCAATTACTGCACTATGGAATTTTTCGGAGCCACCTACTGCTTGTTTTAATTGGAAAAACTGTACGGTATCTGCCCCGTGAGCGACTGCTTGCAATTCCGTAGCCGCCATCTGACCTGGCCGCTTCAAGGGACTATATGGCTGCCAGTTAACCTGCGAAGGTGCCGATTCCATTAACATGAACGGCTGCTTTTTTAGACTACGCATCAAATCATAAAGAAAAGCTGGCAAGTACTTTGGCGCATCATAAGTTGGATAAGAATCATAAGAAATGATGTCTTGATCTTGAGCCCACTTTTGATAATCAATCATCTTATTCGGTAAACTATGGAAGTTAGTCGTCACTAGTGCTTCTGGGTCATATTTTTTAATAATCGCCTTCTCCATGCGGAAAAGTTTTTGCATGCTTTCAGATTGGAAACACAAGTAGTCAATTGATAAGCCGGCCACAATCGTCTCGCTACCTTCAGGACCCCAGGCATCCCCCAGTTCGTTTGGCACAACAATTTCATCCCAATTGTGAATCGTATGACTCCACACATTCATATTCCAAGCCCGATTCAAGTTGTCTAAAGTCTGATACTTGTCTTTCAGCCAAGTCCGAAAAGCATTTTGACAATTCTCACAGTAGCAATTACCACCATATTCATTATTCACATGCCAGACTGCAAGATGAGGGTTATCGCCGTATCTTTGCACTAATTTTTCAACTAATTGGCTAGCTAATCTTTGATAATTCTTGCTATTCGGGCAAAAGTTATGCCGCTGACCAAAAACGTGGCGCCTGCCTTGATAATCAACGCGGGCAACATCCGGATACTTTTTAAACATCCAAGCCGGCATGGCCGCTGTTGATGTGGCCATTACAATGTCAAAATCTGCATCTGATAGTTCCTGCACAATTTTATCCAATTTTGCAAAATCATACTTGCCTTCTTCAGGCTCCAGTAAGCTCCAAGAAAAAACATTGATGGTTGCGGAATTTATATTTGCTTGTTTAAAGACCTTAATATCTTGCTTCCAAGTATCTTCAGACCATTGATCGGGGTTATAGTCACCGCCATATAAAAAACGTGTTAATTCTTTAGTCATTTTTATTCCTCTACTTAAATTGAACATCTATTACTTTTTCACCATGTTTAACTGTTGATCCAGCAGCAATTGGGCTAACCTTCTTAATTCGTCCTGGTTGTGTATAGAAGGTAATAATTGTATCTTGATAACCATTTTTAAGAGCTAAGTCACGATCAAAATCTAATAGTAAATCGCCCTTTTTAACCGTTTGACCATCATCATAGTAGGTTTCAAAACCTTCCCCCCGTAAGTTAACCGTACCTAAACCAACATGAACTACTACTTGTAAGCCATTATTTGAAACAATTTCAAAGGCATGCTTGGTACCAAAGGTGTACTTAACTACCCCATCAAATGGTGCATAAATATTGCCGCTAGCAGGTTCAATTGCAAAGCCTTTTCCTGGGAATGGCTTGCCATCTTCATCAGTTACCGCTGACATTTGCATTAATTGACCATCAGCTGGTGCATAAATCGTTTGATCTTGTGGCCGATTTGCTTGAGCATTACCACTTGCTTCAATCTTGCCTTCAGCTAATTGGTTCTTCAATTCTTCAACTACTTCTGCATGTTTCTTTTCAGACAAGGTTACTTTAGTCAAAAAGACAATAATTGATAAAACAGCTAAAGCCAATGGAATGTACAAGGCCATCATGTTAAAGGTATTGATATCTTTGCTGGTCATATCAGCTGCAGTAGCTGAACCAGTCATCCCAGCAGCGATTGCGACATAACCAACTAAGGCATTAGATACTGCTCCAGTAAATTTATCAATCATTGGCCGTACAGCTAAGACTACGGCTTCATTTCTTTGGCCATTCTTAAGCTGACCATATTCAATTGCATCAGTTAAGGTTAAAACTGTAACTAATTGGGCAAAGTTAATATTTAATAATACTAAGCCTAAGTCCATTAAAACTACATTGTCACGGCCAAAAATGAATAAAAGATAGGCTAAAACCATGCAAGTTTGACCAGCAATGAACAACCATTTTCTTGGGATATATTTATTTAAAATTGGGAAACTTGGACTAATACAGAAGCCAATAATTGTTGCAATTACCCCAACAACCCAGAAGTCGTTTGGCTTGCCAATGATGAATTTATACATGTAGAACAAAACACCATTAGTAATTACATAAGCAAGTGAGTAAAGCAAATAAGCTAAACTTGGCCATAAAATTTGATCATTATGGAAAATTGCTCCGAATACTTGACGCAAAGTAGTCTTTTGCTTAGCAGAGTTTCTAATAATATTGTGCTTTTCTTTTGTACCAAAGCAAACAATCAAGGCACAAATAATCGCTAAAACTGAAATTACCGCTGCAAAAGCAAACCAACCAGGTGTCCCTTCTTCATGCTTGCCCGTGACTGTATAAGTTACAGCAGTAACTAATGGCACCACGATAATGGTTAAACCATTCCAACCAATCGTACCTGAAAAAGCACCTAAAGAAGTATAAATACCACGCGCATGTGAATCTTCACTTAAAGCTGGTACCATGCCCCAGTAAGAAACATCTGACAAAGAATAAAAGATATCAAAGCCGATGTAAATCAGGACGAATAAAATGGCAAAGAGCACCCAGCTCTTTTGAGCTAAACCAAAAATTCCGGTAAATAATACTAGCAGTAATACTGCACTAACCACCGTACCAATTAAAATCCAAGGCTTAAATTTACCCCATCTAGTTTTGGTATTATCAACAATATTACCTAAAATTGGATCAATGACTAGTTCCGCAATTCTGATCACCACCATTAAACCAGTGATCAAGCCAATCAAACGATCGGCCACGGACTGATTTAGTCCGTTGAACATCCCACTAGTAATAAAAATAATAAAATATGTGCTCATCACACCATAAAATGCTGAGTGACCTAAGTTACCCAAACAAAATGATGCATAGGAAAGGATTTGTTTTCCTGAGTTACCACTATGTTTCATAATTTGCCCCCTAAAGCAGTTTTTATTTGTAATCGTTTACATAACTAAGTATATGCTTATTCCAATTTAAGTAAATATTTTATTTTTATTTACTAAATAATTTACTAGGACATTATAAAAAGAGAATGCTTTATCTTAGCATTCTCTTTTTAATTCATTACTAAAAAATATTTTTATTTACTAAAAGCTTTACCTTTAGGGACAAAACTCTTCCGCACGACTAATTCGGTATTCATATTTACATCAATATGGGCCCGATTAGGTTGAATAATCAAATTGGTTAGCATATTTAGCGCCATATCAATCATTTCTTGTTGATTAATGTTATAAGAAGAAAGCGGCGGTGACACATATTTAACTACATTACTATTATTGATACTCAAAATTGCCGTGTCTTTTGGAACATTAATATTTTCTTCGTTAAATGCCTGCAATACGCCCACTGCCAAAGTATCAGAAGCAATTAAAAATGCATCAGGCAGATTGCCTTTGCATTTAGCAAGTGCCTCTTTGCCTAAGCGATAGCCATTATCCACGCCGAATGGACCGCTGACAAACATTAAGCTAGTATCCATTCCTCTGACTTTAAGATATTCCGCAAAAGTAGTTGCCCGCAGATCGCTTTCTTGAATATGATCATGCTTAGGACCCACTCCACCAATAAAGCCAATTCGTTGATAGCCTTTTTCAATAAATAAATCAACTGCGTTTTTTACGGTTAAAGCTAAATTTGGCCTAATCGAATCAAATAATTCTGGTGCTGGATTGGTATCAACAAAAACGCCATTAGGCAAAACTTCATGCAATTTTTTTAAAGTAGCATTCTCAATCGGTGCTGCGCCTACGCCGATAAAGCCTTGAAAAAGTGAAGCATGTTTAATTAAATCTTCCGCATCATAAAAAGTCTTCATTTGTAGTGATTCTGCTTCAACAGTTGAAATTAGCGCTTGTTTTAATGAAGTAAAGTATTCATCCTGCAATTGCTCCTCATGATTTACTCGGTACAAAAGCGCAATCGTAGGCCGAATTCTCTTTTCCTGATGGTCTTTCCAATAGCCTAATTTATTAGCAATCTCTAAAATTTTATTTTTAGTATCAGCAGTAATTGATAAATTAGGATCATTATTCAATAAGCGCGAAACGGTAGCCGATGAATAGCCCGCCTCCTGCGCTATTTCCTTAATTGTTGTCATGTTTATTTCTTTTCTATCTTACAAATAATTTTTAACTTTATTATACAAAATATTTACGCAATTCCAATAAATATTATTATCACTTTTTCTAACTGCGCCGAAATCAAAAAGACCAATTTTTAAAATGATTTCTAGTAAATATTTTATTTAATAAGTAAATTATTTATTTAGTGATATAATGTAAGTGTTCTCATTATTAGTTTTTTTATAGAAATCAGGTATTCGCATGAAAGCAAATCTTAGCTGGCTTGATGATCCCGAAGTTTTCCGTGTTAATCAAGTTCCTGCCCACAGCGATCATCCCTACTTTAAGAATTATCGCGAGTGGCAAAAGCAAACTAGTAGTTTTGTTCAAAGTTTAAATGGCAACTGGCGCTTTAACTTTTCACCCAATCCGCAAACTCGCCCAGTTGATTTTTTCAAAACAGATTTTGACTCATCATCATTTGATCAAATTCCAGTTCCTAGCGAAATTGAATTAAACAATTACGCTCAGAATCAATATATTAATACTCTTTTCCCTTGGGAAGGAAAAATCTACCGGCGTCCTACCTACAGCCTTAAGCAAAAAGTAGCTGGTTCTTTTAGCCAAGCAAAAGACAACACTGTTGGCTCTTACATTAAGCATTTTGATTTAAATCCTGCTTTACAAGGCCGCAATGTTCACATTGTTTTTGAAGGAGTCGAGCGAGCAATGTACGTTTGGCTCAACGGCCATTTTGTCGGTTATGCCGAAGATAGTTTCACTCCTTCGGAATTTGATCTAACGCCTTATATTAAAGACAAAAATAATATTTTAGCAGTTGAAGTTTTCAAACATAGCACAGCTTCTTTCTTAGAAGACCAAGATATGTTCCGCTTCTCTGGCATTTTCCGTTCGGTTGAGTTATTAGGATTACCTGAGACTCATCTAGTAGACTTAGATTTAAAGCCAGAAGTTACCGATAATTACCAAGATGGGATCTTTAACGCTCAATTGCATTTTACAGGCAAAAACGTTGGTTCAGTTCACTTATTTGTCGAAGATATTAATGGCAAAACACTGCTCAAGCAAAAAGTAAAACTTGCTTCAACCGTTAAAATTGAAAATGAACTTTTGAAAAATGTGCATCTTTGGGATAATCATGACCCATATTTATATCAATTAATTATTGAAGTTCACGCCGAAAATGGTGACTTGCTTGAATTAATTCCTTACCAATTTGGTTTTAGAAAAGTCGAAATTAATGCTGATAAGGTCGTTTTATTAAATGGACACCGCCTAATTATCAACGGGGTTAACCGCCATGAATGGGATATGAAGCGCGGACGTGCCATTACCTTAACCGATATGAAGCAAGATATTAATACCTTTAAGGAAAACAATATTAATGCTGTGCGCACTTGCCATTATCCTAACCAAATTCCGTGGTATTATCTTTGTGATCAAAATGGAATTTATGTTATGGCTGAAAACAATTTGGAATCTCATGGCACCTGGCAAAAGATGGGACAAATCGAGCCTTCAGATAATGTTCCTGGTTCAATTCCTGAATGGCGTGAAGCTGTAATTGATCGTGCCCGCAGCAATTATGAAACTTTTAAAAACCATACCGCGATTCTTTTCTGGTCACTTGGCAATGAATCATATGCTGGTAAAAATATTGCAGCGATGAACAAATTTTACAAATCACATGATCATAGTCGCTTAACTCACTACGAGGGCGTAGTTCATACCCCAGAATTAAAGGAGCAAATTTCTGATCTTGAAAGCTGGATGTATTTGCCACCAAAAGATGTGGAAGCATACCTTAAAGACAAGCCGCAAAAGCCATTTGTGGAATGTGAATACATGCATGACATGGGTAATTCTGATGGTGGTATGGGCTCATACATTAAATTGCTGGACCAATATCCGCAATACTTAGGTGGCTTTATTTGGGATTTTATCGATCAAGCCCTATTAGTCCACGACCTAATTAGCGGGCAAGATGTTTTACGTTATGGCGGCGACTTCGATGATCGTCATTCCGATTATGAATTTTCAGGCGACGGCTTAATGTTTGCCGATCGGACGCCAAAACCAGCAATGCAGGAGGTTAAATACTACTATGGCTTACACAAATAACTTGCAAGTGATCTATGGTGACGCAACTTTAGGCGTTAATACTCAAGATAAGCAGTACATTTTTAGCTATGAACGAGGCGGTTTAGAATCTTTAAAAATTCGCGGCAAAGAATGGCTCTACCGCGTTCCTACACCCACTTTTTGGCGGGCAACTACCGATAACGATCGTGGCAGCAGCTTTAATTTAAAGGCAGCTCAATGGCTCGGTGCCGATATGTTTACACACTGCACTAAAATTCAGCTCAAAGTTGACCAACATCGCTTTACCGAATTGCCAGTTGCCCCGATTAACAACCAATTCTCAAATCATGAGTTTGCTCACCAAGTCGAAATCACGTTTATTTATGAAACTTTGACTACCCCTCAAACAAAAGTTGAAATTACTTACCAAATTGATAATAATGGTCATGTTACAATTAAAATGCATTATTATGGTAAAAAAGATTTGCCGCCGCTACCAGTAATTGGAATGCGTTTCATTATGCCTACTCTAGCTAGTGGTTTTGAATATGATGGTTTATCCGGTGAAACTTATCCTGACCGGATGGCTGGAGCCAGTGCTGGTACTTTTAAAATTAAGGGCTTGCCAGTAACTAAGTATCTAGTACCGCAAGAAAATGGGATGCATATGCAAACTAAGCGGCTCACAATCACTAGAAATACTACACTCAATAATGCTGACAATTCTAATGAAGACTTCAATCTTACAGTTGAACAAACAGGTCAACCATTCAATTTTAGTTGTTTGCCTTATACTGCCGAAGAACTAGAAAATGCCACGCACATTGAGGAACTTCCTTTAGCTCGTAGAACAGTGTTAGTAATTGCTGGAGCTGTGCGCGGCGTTGGCGGGATTGATAGCTGGGGCAGCGATGTTGAAGATCAATATCAAATTGACCCTAGTCAAGATTGCGAATTTTCATTTAGATTGCTTTAGTTTTAAATATTTTATTTAAATCAGTAAATTATTTACTAAAATATGTGCTATAATGTAATCGATTTCAATAAAAGATAATAACTAATATTAAAGGAGTATAAAATATGAAAGTTTTAGTTGTCGGTGGTGCGGGCTATATCGGTTCACACGCCGTACGCGAATTAGTTAAAGAAGGAAATGACGTCGTTGTTTTAGATGCCTTGTATACTGGTCACAGAAAGGCTGTTGATCCCAAGGCTAAGTTTTACCAAGGCGATATTGAAGATACCTTCTTAGTAAGCAAGATCTTACGGGATGAAAAGATTGATGCCGTGATGCACTTTGCCGCTTACTCATTGGTACCTGAATCAGTTAAAAAGCCACTTAAATACTATGATAACAACGTTACTGGCATGATTTCATTATTACAAGCAATGAATGATGCCGGCGTTAAGTACTTAGTCTTCTCTAGTTCTGCCGCAACTTACGGTATTCCTAAGAAGTTGCCAATCACTGAAGATACCCCACTTAACCCAATCAACCCATACGGTGAAACCAAGATGATGATGGAAAAGATCATGGCTTGGGCTGACAAGGCTGATGGCATTAAGTACACTGCCTTACGTTACTTCAACGTAGCCGGTGCTTCAAGCGATGGTACCATTGGTGAAGACCATGCGCCAGAAACTCACTTGATTCCAAACATTTTGAAGAGTGCTATTTCTGGTGATGGTAAATTTACTATTTTTGGTGATGATTACAATACTAAAGACGGTACTAATGTCCGTGACTATGTTCAAGTAGAAGACTTGATCGATGCTCACATTTTAGCATTGAAGCATATGATGAAGACTAATAAGTCAGATGTCTTCAACTTGGGTACTGCACATGGCTACTCAAACCTTGAAATTTTGGAAAGTGCTAAGAAAGTTACCGGCATTGACATCCCTTACACAATGGGTCCACGCCGTGGCGGCGACCCTGACTCACTTGTTGCTGACTCAACCAAGGCTCGTACAGTTCTTGGTTGGAAGCCAAAGCACGAAAACGTAGATGATGTTATCGCAACTGCTTGGAACTGGCACAAGAGCCACCCAAAGGGTTACGAAGATAAGTAAATTAATTAAGAAATATTATTAAGGAAATTTCTATCAGAAACTAATCGTTTTTCAAACTATTTTCTACATCTATTATCTAAAAAATACCGCTGGTTGATTGAACTAGCGGTATTTTTGTTTGTATTTTTACTTATTTTACTACACTTTATTTGCTAGTGTAGTAAAAAATCCCCGAAAGTACAATAGCCTTCGGGGATTTTTTAACTTAATTTTATTTAGGGGAGAGAAATTATTACTAATTAAGTTTATTCATCTCATTAATTTATATCTTTTATCCTTTAACAATCCATTATCAATATCGGAAGAACTAACTGGTATGCCAAACAAGCGCTCATTTTGCCACAAATCAAACAAATCAGCGGGCATCATTTGATCAAATTCATCTTCTGAAGCCATTAAATCCTGATAGATTCGTGATTGGAAAAAAATTTAAAGCCTGTTTAGGATAAATGTTTAACCGCTTAGCAATTAGATCACTAGTAGCTTCAGCTAATTGGTTATGAAATTGCTTTTCCCTAATTTCCGAGGGGCATTTAACTCCTCCTTATCTGCAAGCTACATAATACTTCATATGACTTTTTAATAAATAGAAGCTGTATTTATTTAACATTTTATATTAACTAAATTTCTCTAACAACTCATGATACTTTTCATCTGAAATCGGTTGAATGGACCCATGACGTTTCTTTATTTTTCCAAAATCATAATCTGGTGCAATACACCAATCATCAGGATTGGTCGAAATAATATCTGTAGTTAAAATTGGCAAATAACCGCCTCTTGTACTAAATTGATCAACGTATAAACACCAACGATGTAAATTTCCTAAATAGGCCCTTCAACAATATCTCCTTTAATTCCTAAATCAAGACCTTGCAGACATATTACTTTTTGCCATGGACCATTTAAATCTAAAGCTTTTTCAATTTTAATCTTGTCATCTCGTGAAGCTCGAACATATTCTTGACCATCCCAAACAATTGTCGTATCAATAATATCTTGATTATTTCGTTTAAATATTTTGAAAATTGTTTACAGTCAGTAGTATGAGAACTTAAAATCATGGTATTTTTTTGCTCATTAAGTAAGTTCGAAGCCCAATAGACAAAATAGTTATGATTCTTCGCATCCCAAATAGCTTCTGGTGCCCAAGCCATCCCTACATTATCAGGAATCACTCTTGTCAGCCAAGGGACAGACCAATTTACTAAATCTTCACTTTTCCAAATAATCAATGATTTGCTACCATCAGTTGTTGCATTTGAATTTGCCCACCTTCCCCGATGATAGATCAATAGATCAGTTCCAATTAAATAATACCCTTAAAATATAAAAATACATATTTAGTCATAATTGCTGGTGAATGATGAATGATGTTCTTAAATCCTTAAAAATCTTTATTATTTCTTCGGTTTGTTGAGCATCATAATTTGAAATACCAATATATAAAGCTTTTCCTTCTTTAACCAATTGATCTAATGCTTCAGCAGTTTCTTCAAGAGGTGTATTAGGATCTGGACGATGAGAATAAAAAATATCAACATAACCCAATCTCAAACGTTCCAAACTTTGATCAGCACTAGCAATAATCGATTTTCTTGAACCCCATTCTCCATAAGGGCTCTCCCACATATGATAGCCTGCCTTACTACTAATTATCATCTCATCCCGATAAGGCTTCATATCAGTAGCCATAATCCGACCCAAGTTTTCTTCGGCACTACCAGGAATTGGACCATAATTATTGGCTAAATCAAAAGCTTGATGAATAATCGCTTTTTGATTTTCAAAGGCATCAACACTGCCTATCTATTTATCACCTATGGTGGTTTAACGCGTGAAGGCAGATATAATATGTGCTTATTTAGATCTAGAACAACATCCTATCTATACTAAATGGGAAACAAATGATGCTACTAAACAATCTAATCAGAAATATGGTATAAAATTGGAAGGAAATTACAATTTTAGTTGCTTACCTTATGCTTATATGTCACCTGGACATAATTCTGCTTTTATTGATAAAAATGGAAACTGTTTTTTAGTTAATCACGCTCGTTTCAATAACGGTTCTGAATATCATGAACTACGTGTAAAACAGATGATTATGACCAATATTGGGTGACCTATTCCGCTTCCTTTTGAAGATACAGGTAAAGAAGAAAAGATCACATCAAAGAATATTTTGGATATCATTAAACAAATACCTGGTCAATATGAATTCGTAAATAATGGTAGAGCCACATCAAGTACTCCTATTGCTAAATCTTCAATTAAATTAGAAAAAAACAATAGAACTTCAGGTGGAATTAACAGTACATGGGAGACTGTAAAATAGTTTGTGTAAGGATGAATGATTCCTTAAATTTATTTCTTTAAACATTAGAAAAAGGAGTTCC
>NZ_CANBCQ010000048.1 GCF_947367125.1 uncultured Lactobacillus sp. | reverse complement strand
AGGAACTCCTTTTTCTAATGTTTAAAGAAATAAATTTAAGGAATCATTCATCCTTACACAAACTATTTTACAGTCTCGAATGTGCTGCAATTGGCATCTTTGTTAAATCATTGCCCATTCTTTCAGCTACTCTTTTATGCAGTTTAATTAGTGGTTTAAAATGCAACGGATCGCTACCAATAATCGCATAAACAATCAGCAAGCCTAATTCTGCGGCTCGGATAGTAGAACCAATACTGCCGCTGGTTGCAACAGAGATTGGAAGTGGCTTCTTAGTGCGGGGATAAATCTCTTTATGGTCAAAACTCTCCTTTCTGCCAATCTAAAATTTCATCTTTATTCATTTTAAGTAGCATTTTGAATTTTTCGATAAAAAAGTCACCATAATTTTCTCGCAAATTGCAATAATAAAATGGAAGCTTCTCAGTTAGAAATTGAGGAGCAACTTTTGGAGAAAAATACACCTGAAAAGACTAGTATTAAGGTAGATGAGATTGAGAAAAAACGTGATGAATTATTTACTAATGAGTTAGCGGGAGATACCAAAAAGTGGCAGCGACAAGGTGCTAATATTCTACTGGCTAAATTAGGTATTAATTATCACGAGAGTAAGTAGAATGAGATGCCAAAAAGGCACAGGTTAATTAAACTAAAAAAAATTAAAATTATTGTTGACTTTTAATATTTATCACTGTAATATTATGCTCAACAAAAAACAATAACGGCTTTGATAAGGAAAGTAAGTTTTACTGAAGTACTACAGAGAGTTTCTGGTTGGTGCAAAGAAACAACGAAGGTTTAGCTGAAAATCACCTTTGAGCAGAAATTACGAATTGAGTAGTTTCAGGGCACGCCCTTTATAGCGTCGACGTATCGCTCTTTTTTGAGCCGCACGTACAACGAGGCTGGGTTTATGCTTAGCGAATATAGGTGGTACAGCGTCCAAGGCGCCCTATTAGATCAAATTTATTGGTCTGATAGGGCGCCTTTTTTCTTTAGCAAGTTGTGTTGATTATAAGAATAATTGGAGGAATTTATTATGGGTAGATTTAGTAAGTTAGCAGTATTAACTACTGTAGCAGTGTCATTATTATCAGTAACAGCACCCACTTTTGTGTCAACTGTTTATGCAACTGAAACTACACAAAATGAAAGTGATAATCTTTCTAGTACTGAGGTTAATGCTGCAATTGATAATTTAGCTGAGCAGTTAGAAGAAGCACATAATGCAGCACCCGATGTCGATGTAGAAGAGATGGCACGAGGAGTTATGGCATACGCTTCAGGAGATGCTCAAGAAACGACGTTAAGAAGATTATCAAGAGGTGGAAGGTACAGTACAAGTGCTTTCTCGGCTGATAGATTCGGCAAATGTATGTTAAATAAAATGGGATTAGGAGAATTAAAGAATTTAGCTAAGGTAATTTTTAAACCTGCAACTGTAAGATATTTAAAATCTCATGCATGGAAGAAAGCATCAGCACTAATGGTAAAGGCAATTATGAAATATGCACCTAAGAAAGTTGCTAGTTTAGCTGTTAAGAAACTTGCAAATCTTGCATTACCTGGAGTTGGTTGGGCTTCAGTAGCATGGTGGGGGGCTCAATGTGGTTGGGATGAATTCCATTAAGAAGTTTTTAAAGTGGATATTAGGATTATTAATAATTAATCTTGTAGTGTTAATACTAATTACTCTTTATTCAGCTTATTATAGTTTCGGTACTATGATTTTCGGTGTTCATACTGCAGCTGCAATTAAAGATTTTTGGAATACTGAATTTATTACTGCAATTCCACTTATTATTGGTATAAATTTACTTGCAATTAGTACTGCGCTCTTTCGAATTTATAAGAAAAAAAATAAATAGACCAATCCGTCTGCCGATAATCTGTTTTATGTTAAGTTGCTAGAAAGCCCGTGCGAGTAAGGCGCAAAATAGCCCAAAAAAGCATCTTGTGAAAATTTGACCGTATACAAAAAGAGAATCCCGTTCTCATAGGATTCTCTTTTTTGCTTTTTCAAAACTTTCACAATTATACCACTTTGCTATTTTTGCATTTTTTCAATGCTTTAGCATAGTCAACAGCTTTGTCTGTAGGGATTAAGCCTTGCTCTGCAAGCTGTTTGCTAGTTAACAAGTCCTGATATTTTTTGTGTGCATTTTTTACTTCCATGTCGAAACCTCCTGTTTTTTCGCTTATTTCAGTTTTCGCCATGAAGTTTACAGGCATAAAAATTTAAAAACCAGTCTTGCAAAAAGCATAAAAAATTGTTCCAATTTTTTATGAAATTTTCTTTTGGTTCTTTTCTTTTGCTAGAATAATAACTAAACGACTACGTACCTCCCACTTAAAAGGAGGTGAGTATTATTGCTAAACACTGTAATTTCTTCTATTATTGCGCCCATTATTGTGGGTATAGTGCTTGCACTATTCGATCACTGGTTGAACCATCGAGACAACGATAAAAAATAACGTAGTCGCACTCTTCAACCCTCACGCTTAGTTGTTGCCCTAAGTGAAAAAAGAAGCCTTACCAGTTGCGTTGGTAAGGCTTTTTGAGTATATTGCTTTTTACACCATAATTACTTCGTTGCTACCTTGATTATATCATAGGATTTGTAATTTTTAAATTTTGCGTTTTCTCAAGTACGTGTCAATATTTTTGCGGTAGCCTAAAAACCATTAGTCTGACCTTAATTTCTTAATATTTTATGTGGTTTAACATTCGATCTAATTTAGCTAAATAGTTTCCACCAACAACCTCTGCTGTTAGTGCTCCGTGTTGAACTCCAACATGAATTTCATGGCGACGCTTCAAACTGTCTCTGGCCGCTGCCAGTAGCTTCTTGTGATCTAAGCTGATTAATTTGCCTGCTTCAAAATCACTATTTAGCCATTGTTCTAAGTCACGATTCTTGATACAGGTCAAAATCTGAAGCATGCCTTCTGCACCAGCTTCAGACCAGTACTTGCCTTGACCTTTAACACGATAAGTGTACTTATGGTGATCGCTCTCGCAGCTACCGATTGCCTTAGTAACCTTCAGATCTCGCATTTTGAATGGCTTAATGTCGTCCCAGCGTCGATTAATATAGCTGCGAAGCCGTACTAAATGCTCGTTGTTTTGTAGCGTATCTAGTTCATCAATTAGTTTGCTTTCAGCTGTATTTAGGATAGTAGTTACTAAGTCGCGGTTATACTTGAACTCTAAAGCATAGATTAATTTATCTTACAATCTGGGGCAAAGTAAAGCCGTAAATCGTAAGTATTAGCTATATATTCCTTGGCTTCATTCAAAGCATCTAGCCGATTTAATGACACAAATTCTTTGGCATCAGTTCGCTCTCTACGTTTATAGGTTACATTACGTAATCCTTCACAAACTTGATAACGATGAAACTCTAAACGACCTTGTGTGCCTTTAATCATGACACCATCGCCTTCAAGATAAAGAACTGGCACTTGCTTCTTTGCAGTTTGAGCATCATAACGGCTATCAACTTCTTGTCGTTCTTTGATTTTTTGACTAGCGGCTTTAACTAGATTGCCAATCTGAGCATGACTAATATTAAAGCCTGAGAGCCAATTAACATCTACTTGTGCACCTTGCTTAATCCGCCGGCGCATATAAGTAGAAAGTGCATCTTTGCCACCGAAACCTTCTAATGGTAGAACGACAAAATCAAAATAATCAGCTATCTTATATGCAGTTTTTTTACTCATTTTAATAGTATAGGCAATAGCATAAAGCAGTTGAACCGATTGCTTGTATTCACTATCTGACAAGTTTGGATCTCCTTTGCCTCTTACTGCAAGATACTGCATTTCAGGAATTTCAACTATCTCCGGTTTCTTACTTGGTCTATAAAATTATTTTTGTTCTTTTTTAAAATCGTAAGCCATGATAATTCTTTCTTTTAAAAAATCTCCATTCCCATATAATTATGCAACAGATAATCGGCAGCCCTTTTCAAAGTGAAGTAGTTAATATTATTCGAGAAAAGCATAACCATACGTTTGGTCTTATAATTAGCTAAAAAGCAGCAATTATAGCCTGGAATACTACCATCGGCACGAATAACATTGCCTTTGAAATATACCCCACCATAATAGGCAACTTCTTGATGTCGTGCTTGTTGTGCATATTCATTAAGCATTTTTTGATTATTCAAAACACTGTTAGAAATAAATTTCCAATAATCATTTGGTGACACAAAGATATTTCCTGCCCCAAAGTCCGAAGAGGTCGTTATCGTTACTTTATGCCAACTAACATTCCCACTCATTGGCTGTGGCACTTCGTTTTGTGCAACTTCAGAAAAGTCCTTAACTTGTTGTAAATTAAGCGGCTTAGCAAAACTCTTTTGGAGATAATCATTATAAGTTAATTGTGTTTCTTTACTAATAATTGCCGCTAACAATTCGTAGTCAATATCCTGATAGTCCCAGGTATGAAGATGATCATAGGTGATATGTTTCAGCATAAAGGCAATTTGCTGTTGCTGATTTTTAAGTGGATTTGCGGGACGCACGTTATTAACTAAGCCACTGGTATGATTCATCAATTCTTGAATTGTAATCTCTTTGCTGCCTGGAACCTGCGGATAATATTTAGCTAAAGATGTATTCCAATTCAATTTTTCTTTTTGTTGCAACTGATAAATTGCTGTTCCAGTCATAATTTTTTGCAAAGAAGCAATCGGAAACAATTGATCAGCCTGTACTACCTGACTTGGGTCAGAAGTTTCATTATTTTTAACAACAATGGGACGTCCTTTTTTGTCACTAACTAGCATTATTCCATTAATATGATGGGCTTTCATATAGGATTTAAATTGCTTTTGCGGATCTTTAATCCCTGTTTCCATCTTGTTGCCTAATGGTAGAACGAATAAAAATAGTATAAAAATACCTAAACCTAGAAAGATATATAGGAAAACTTTTTTCCGATGCATAATTTTTCTCCCTTTTAAGCGATTTACTTACTAATAGCTTATTCTTCTTTTTCTAGTCTGTCACATTAAAACTTCTACATATACTAAAAATGACTAACTTAGCTTTCTACCAAGTTAGTCATTTTTAGCAATTAATTTTTTAATTAAAATGTAGGACAGTTGGATCAAAGGATTTAGTGTCTTTAATGCCAGTATAAAGCATCATTTGTGATAATTGCTCATTTAATTTAACTAACTTATCTTCTACGCCCTTTTGGCCATCATTTAACAATTCAGGTAAAATGCCGCGTCCAATTAAAACGGCATCTGCGCCTAAAGCTAAAGCCTTATAAGCATCAAAGCCTGTCATTAAAGACCCATCAACAAAGATTGTCATGTGACTACCAGCAAGGACTTTCTTAATTTCAGGTAAAACTTTAAGCGGTTGAACGCCAAATGGAATCCGGCCACGGTGATGAGAAACAACAATTGCACTGGCACCAGCACCCCTTGCCTTAACGGCATCTCTAACTGACAAGACACCTTTAACAACAAATGGTAAGTTAGTTGCCTTAACGTATTTTTGTAAATCATTAAAAGTAATTGGCCCTAATGGAATGCCATCAACCACATCATACTTGCCTTTTTCACCAGGTACGTGATCAATGTCCATGCCCACAGCAACTGCGCCAAGTTCTTCTGCTAGTCGCAATTCACCAATAATCTGATCATGATCAGCATAAGGTTTAACAATTCTTACCGTATCACCGGCATCCTTAACCATTTCACGATAATCTGCATTTGATTCCATCCCAATCCAGTTAAGAATCTTCATTTTCTTAGCTGCAGCAACCTTTTCTTGCATTGGCTTACGCGACTTATCTGGCAAAACTTTATTTAAATGTGAAAGAGCAGCTAAGGTTAATGGCGAGTCATACTTTTTGCCAAAAATAGTAGTGGTTAAATCCGGTTCAACTGCATCAATTACACGCATTTCTACCAAAATATTATCTAAATATGCACGGTTGTGCACATTTGCATCATCTGCTTGGCCACTAGTTACGGGAATCATCCCTTTGGGACCAGGCCAAGGACTTTTTACTTCTTCAGGTTCTTTTTTCATCATTGAGGCCGCAGAACTTGTATCGGCTTCTAAAACATCACTTACTGCATCAATTTTTTTCTTGTTACACATTTTCTTTCCACTATTAAAAATCGCATTATAAGAATCGAAATAATATATACTATTCTTTATTTATTTTAGCAATCGTTTTCTCATCCTTTCAACAAACTCAAGCGTACAATGAAGGTGAATATATTAATTTTATTTAGAAGGGAAAAATTATGGAATCTGCATTATATCCAATTCAAAATAAATATCGCTTTAATACCTTGATGAACGGCAACTGGCAGTTTGAAACTGATCCTGATTCAGTTGGCCTTAAGGAAAGTTGGAACAAGGAATTACCCGACCCAGAGGAAATGCCTGTCCCAGGTACCTTTGCTGAATTAACTACGAAACGTGAACGAAAATACTATACTGGAGATTTTTGGTATCAAAAAGACTTCTTCGTTCCTAGTTTTTTGCAAGGAAGAGATATTTTCATCCGTTTTGGTTCAGTTACTCATCGTGCCAAAGTCTTTATTAACGGCCATGAAGTTGGACAACATGAGGGTGGCTTTTTGCCATTTCAAGTAAAAATTTCCGATTACATTCATTTGGATCAAAATAATCGTTTAACTATTTTAGCCAACAATGAATTATCCGAAAAGACCATTCCTTGTGGCACGGAAACAGTCTTAAGTAATGGACAAAAATTGGCTAAACCTTACTTTGACTTCTTTAATTATTCTGGCATTATGCGGAATGTCTGGCTTTTAGCATTGCCGCAAATTCAAATAACTAATTTTAAACTTGATTATCAATTATCAAATAATACAACAACTATTAATTATCAAATTGAATCTAATAACAACAATACAGAATTCAAAATAACTTTACTTGATCATAAAAAAGCATTAATTAGCACTACTAGTAAAAATACCGGTAATCTAACTATTAAAAATCTACATCTTTGGCAGCCAAGTGATCCTTATTTGTACAAGATAAAAATTGAAATGATTCAAAATGATAAAGTCATTGATGAATACACTGATCAAATTGGTATCCGGACAATTAAAGTCGTCAACGATAAGATTTTACTTAATAATCAACCGATTTACTTAAAAGGCTTTGGCAAACACGAAGATTTCAATGTTTTAGGTAAAGCAACTAATCAGAGCATCATCAAACGTGACTATGAATGTATGAAATGGATTGGCGCAAATTGCTTTAGAAGCAGTCACTATCCGTATGCCGAAGAATGGTATCAATACGCTGATAAATATGGCTTTTTGATTATCGACGAAGTACCAGCTGTTGGGCTTAACCGCTCAGTGACGAGCTTTCTTAATGTAAATAATTCTAACCAAGCACACTTTTTTGCTGCTAAAACAGTGCCACAATTAAAGCAGGTGCACGAGCAAGAAATTAAAGAAATGATTGCTCGTGATCAGCGACACCCTTCAGTAATTGCTTGGAGTTTATTCAATGAACCAGAATCAACTACGCCTGAATCTTATGATTATTTCAAAGACATCTTTACTTATGCCAGAAAATTAGATCCACAACAACGTCCATACACCGGTACTTTAGTAATGGGCAGTGGTCCAAAAGTTGATCAGCTTCATTCATTGTGTGACATAATCTGTTTAAATCGCTATTATGGCTGGTATTTGGCTGGCGGTCCTGAAATCGTCAATGCTAAAAAAATGTTAGTGGATGAATTAAACGGCTGGCAAAATCTAAAACTTAATAAGCCATTTATTTTTACAGAATTCGGTGCTGACACTTTAAGCTCCTCACATCAACTTCCTGATGAAATGTGGAGTCAAGAATATCAAAATGAATATTATCAAATGTATTTTAATATATTCAAAAAATATCCTTTTATTCAGGGCGAATTAATTTGGAACTTCGCTGACTTTAAGACAAGCGAAGGAATTATGCGAGTTGGTGGTAATGCTAAAGGGATCTTTACGCGTGAACGTGAGCCAAAAGATATTGCTTTTGTTCTAAGAAAAAGATGGCGTTAAAACTCGTTTAAATGGGAGATCTAAGAATAATAGATCTCCTTTTTATTTGTGTTCATAAATTTTACTCCTACAATCAAATAAGTTAAAATTATACTTATATAAGCGATTGCACACATCACGTTAACAATTAAATTTAGAAAGAGGTCAATCATGTCAGGTTTTATCGGTGCAATTGTTGTAATTATTCAGTTTTACCCACAATTTAAAGCTACAAAAACTGCCAAAGAAGGTAATCAATCAAGTGGGAATCTTTGCAACTGCCCCTGCAATCAAGAATAATTTGTTTAATTTTTTGAGTGAGACAATTGCCACCTTTTTCTTTGTATTTGCTTTGCTCAACTTAGGCGATTTTGATAAAGGATTAAAACCACTTGTTGTTGGATTATTAATCATGGTTATTGGTCAAGCATTAGGTGACACAACTGGATTTGCATTAAATCCTGCTCGTGATTGGTCCCCAAGACTCGCATATACTGTATTCCCAGTCCAAATAAATCTAATTTTAATTGGAGTTATGCATGGGTACCAATGTGCGGTCCAATTGAAATGACTAGCAAGATACTTCGGTAAATTATTCGAAGTATCTTTTTCTATATAACACAAAAAGACCTAACCTTGGCCAACGTCAGGATTAGATCTATAATTCAATAGTTTTTACTTGTATTTAATATTTAGCCTCATCATCTAAAAGTTGCTTAGCTACTTCCAACTCTTTTTCTTGAGCAGGTGTCATTGCTGGATAAGATAGTGGCAATTGCTCAATTCGCTTCGTTATAATATCTGATACAATTAAGCGTGAGTACCATTTATCATCAGCAGGAATGACATACCAAGGATTCTTCTTAGTCGAAGTAGCATTAATTGCTTTTTGATAAACATCTTGATACTTGTTCCAGTATTGGCGTTCCTTAATGTCAGAACTAGAAAGCTTCCAGTTCTTTCTTGGCGTATCAATTCTCGCCAAAAAACGCTTCTTTTGCTCATCTTTTGAAAGGTGAAGGAAGAACTTAAGAATGATATACCCATTTTTAGCTAAGTGCTCTTCATAATGCCGAATATCTTTATAACGCTTTTCAAAGAATTTGTCATTAACATCAGCTAAAGAATGAACTTCAGGTAAATTATCATTTAAAATGATTTGAGGGTGTACACGTGAGACTAAAACATCTTCATAATATGAGCGGTTGAAAACGCCAATATGACCACGAGGTGGTAGTTTACGCGTTACCCGCCATAAGTAATCATGATCTAATTCTTCAGCTGTTGGCTGTTTAAAACTAGCCACATTGAAGCCACTAGGATTAATTCCAGTTAACACGTGTCTAATCATACTGTCTTTTCCAGCGGCATCCATGCCTTGCAGTACGATTAAAATACTATATTCATGACGAGCATATAATTTAGCTTGTGCTTTTGCCAAACGCTTAACGTTCTTCTTAATGTGCTTCTTGATCTTTTTAAGGTCTTTGCTAGAGTCTTTCACAAAAGTTGGGGCCTTAGAAATTTGAAAATTATCTTTACTATAACGAAATTGTTTTGTTTTCATATATTAAGATCTCCTTTTCTTTACTCTACACACATTGCCAATAATTGTCTAGAATTTGCACTTCTTGTTTTAATTGCTAATAGCTATTATTATATTATTAGCTGATATTTATATAGTTAAATTGCCTGATCAGCTAAATATTCATACAATAAGCCATCACGCAAACCATGATTAGAAAAAATCACTTCCCCAATTTGTAAATTTCGTAAAACTAAACTAAGTGGAATCAGCCCACCCACAATTACATCAGCACGGCTTTTAGCCAAACCGGGAATTTGCGTTCTTTGTTCTTTATTAAGCGAGATTAACCTGGTAAATAAGCCAAAAATATACTGTGTCGATACATGCATCCCGTGAACATCAGGCAAATCATCGACATTAGTTGTCATCTCCCGTCGATGAATTTTGGCAACTGTTCGATTGCTTCCACCGAGAGCAATAAGGGGTAAATTGTGCACCTGACTTAACCAGCCAATCGAAGAAATTGTCCTCCCAGCTAAATTCATTGCCTGATACAAAGCACTAGCCCTAATTTTATCGCCTAAATCAAAATCTTGTGATAATAAAACTGAGCCAATAGGTAAGCTAACTCGCTTAGCGCATTTACCCTTATCAACCCAAATTAATTCAGTCGAAGCACCACCAGTATCCATAATAATGCCATTCTTAACTGGTAAAGTATTAACTACTCCTAGATAATCTAGATAAGCTTCAGTACTACCCGCAATCACTTCCAGTTTCAATTCAACTTCTTTTTGAACTAAATCTAAGAATTCTTGCTGATTAGCTGCCTGTCTAACCGCGGCTGTAGCCACTGCACGAATTTCAATATTATCTAATTTACTATACTGTGCCTTAAAATCTTTCAAAGCCCTAATCGTACGCTCAATTGGCTCTTTTTTAAGTGTTTTTTCTTTCCCCATATTTTCAGACAAGCGCACATATTCCTTCTGATAAGCAACTATATTAAAACTGCCATAATTATCAATTTGTGAAATTTTCATTCTGATAGAATTTGAACCCAAATCAATTACAACAAAATTCGTCATCCTGATCTCCAACCTTTCTTTATTATCCATCTTGCCACAAAATAAACACAAAAACGAGCTTGAAACTTGTTCATGCCCGTCTTCACTCTATTCTTCACCACGTAAATACTTCTGAAAGGCCAGATAATCTTGATGTACTTGTTTACTATATACTTGCGCCCAATCAGCCATTTTCTTAGAAAACTTCTTGCTTTCATCAAGATAGCCATAAATCATCGGTGCAGTTGGACTTTGAAAATGTGCTACTGCCAAAATAAAACTACATAATCTGGCATAGGCAGTAAAACTTTCTTGATCAAGCTTAGTTGAATCAATTGAGTCTTTCATATCTCTAAATTGACGAACATAGTAGCTACGATCATTGGTCTTGGTATAACCTAAAAATGGATCAAAAAAAGTTTGTAAAATCCGCTGTCCAGTAATGACACGCTTGCCTTCTTCATAGCCTTGTTCTTTAGCCTCTTCAACGGATAAACTAAGCAAGTCATACTTTGATGGCAAAGCCTCTTTAATCTGTAAAACTAAATTACTATCGTCTTTTCCTTTTAACAAAACCAAATAGCAGCGCGTCCCAAAGCTACCTACGCCAACACTATAACGGATTAGATCAGTTACTTCAAAATTGCTTAAAAGCACCTGCATATCAGGTGACAAATTTCTAATGTATTGCGCAAAGGCAGCTAGCATTTCATCATATGCTTTTTGTGGCATCCTGCGCGCTCTAGGTGGATTTTCTTTAAACTGGACCTTGCCGTCTTTTTCTTCAGTAAATTTCTTAACTACCCTATCTGAATTATTCTTTGGTGCACGTTTAGCAATTTTTTCTAAGACTTTGGTCATTTGATCATCATCACTTACCAAATCAAGCAAATCCTTGATGTTATAAGCTAAATAATGTCGATCAAGCAATTCTAAGCTATTTGCATACTTAATGCCTTTTACATAAGAATCAGCCGTTTTTTCTAGAATTTTATGATTTTCTTCTTCATCATAACCGTTAATCTCACCGATTAATTCAGCACTAACCATTAGACGCTTAAGATCACTTTCCCAATTATCGACCCGTGCTTCGTCAAAGTCATTTAAGCCAAACAAAAGCTGTCGCTCTGGAGAAGCAAAAAAGCCAAAGTTATTCAGATGGGCGTCCCCACAAATCATTACCGGAATATTAGATTGCTTACTGCAATTCAAAATATCATATGCCATAATTCCAGCTGTCCCACGCAAAAACGTAAATGCATTTTTCATCATTCGCTGATGACGCAGAGCCAAAAGTTCGGGAATCATGGTTTCCTCTTGGGCTTTGATCATCTTTACTGCATCACGCTTAACCGGATGATATGCCGCAATTTCATTAATCGGAACATCTTTAGCCTGCTTTTTACCGTCCTCAATTAATTCATCCTTATCAGCTTTTAAGCGAAGTTTATCAATTTTAAATTTCTTTAGTACAAAACTTTTAGTCATTATGATCCTTCTTTTCGCCGAGTTTCAAATCGTCTTCTTGCTTTCTAATTACTTCAAAATTTTCAATTTTTCTTGCTTGGGCTTTACGTTGTTGCTTCAATTGCGCATTTTTATCTTCCGCTTGATGAATAAAGAACTCTTGCGCGTTAACTGCTTCTTTGCCACGACGATCAATCATGCTATAAGTTTCATCATGCAAAATCCGAGCCTTGACATTGTCTTCCCACATCTTATTGTAAATATCAATTGCCCGTTGCTTTAAATCAGGCTGCAAAACTGGGAAGAGAGTTTCCACTCTCCGATTCAAATTACGTTTCATCATATCGGCACTTGATAAATAGACTTTATCATTGCCATCATTATAGAAATAATAAATTCGGCTATGCTCTAATAGTCGCCCGACAATTGAATGCACTTCAATATTGTCACTAATCCCAGGAATATCAGTTCTTAAGCAGCAGATTCCCCGCACAATCAAATGAATTTTGACGCCGGCACGTGACGCTTCATAAAGCTTGGCAATAATCTCAGGGTCAGACAAAGAATTCATTTTCATGTGAATTTCGGCTTTTCGACCAGCTTTAGCAATTTCAATTTCATTATCAATCTTTTCATTGATAAATTCACGAATATGCTCTGGCGAAATACGCAATTGTCTAAAATATGGTGGTCTTGAATAACCAGATAACATATTAAACAAGTTAGTTGCATCCACACCAAAATCACGCCGGCAAGTAAATAGTCCCATATCAGTATAAAAATGAGCTGTGACATCATTATAATTTCCTGTCCCCAGGTGAAGATAACGGCGAATGCCATCCTCATCTCTTCTGATTACACAGGTGATCTTGGTATGTGTCTTCAAGCCTTTCAAGCCATAGATTACATGACACCCCATCTGTTCAAGAGTTCTAGCCCAATGAACATTATTTTGTTCATCAAAACGGGCCTTAACTTCAACTAAAACTGTTACCTGCTTGCCTGCCTGAGCGGCTTGACCAAGATATTTGATAATTGGCGAATTACCTGACACCCGATAAAGAGTCATTTTAATTGCCAAAACCTTCTCATCTTTGGCTGCCTTCTTAATGAAATTTAAAACGGCATCAAAGGAATCATATGGATGTTGAACCAAATAATCGCGCTTTCTGATATTAGCAAAAATATCACTTGCCAGTTCTAAGTCAGGATTAATGTAGCCTTTAAATGGACGATAACGCAAATCATCATGGCCTTGAACCGCTCCCAGCAACTTTTTTAAAAAGGTTAAATCAATTGGACCATTAATTTCATAAACTTCATTTTCTTTGACTTTAAGTTTTTTAAATAAACGATGACGCAATTTTTCGCCCATATTTTTTTCGATTTCAAGGCGAACCACTTTGCCGTGTTTACGATCTTTAAGCTGTTTTTGAACACTTCTTAAAAAGTCCGATGTATCTTTTTCAGCTACATCTAGATCCATATCTCGCGTAGCTCTGAAAGCAGCGGTTTCTTTTACTTCATAGCCATCAAATAATTGCCAGACAAATTCTTTAATAATATTTTCCAAGAGAACATAGCTATTTTCCGCATCTGGCAGTTTAACTAATCGTTTAAAAATGTTGGGTACCCGAACTGTGGCATAATCATAGCCACCTTTTTCAACATCCTTTAATTGGACAGCGATATTTAAAGAATCATTGGCAATAAAAGGAAATGGTCGGTTAGTATCATCGGCCATTGGAGTTAAGACGGGATAAAGCACATCGTAGAAATAGCGTCTGATGAATTCATATTGGCGTTTGGTTAAATCAGCAATCTCTTTAATATAAATCTCGTTTTTCTCAAGCAGTGGCAATAATGAACGTGAGTAAGTCGAATAGCGTTTTTCAACTTCTTTATGCTCTTTTTTATTAATCGCATCAAGCTGCTTTTTTGGAGTCATGCCAGAAGCATCGGTTGAGGTAATCCCTGCAGCAATGAGTTTATGCAGCGATGCAACACGTACCATGAAGAATTCATCGACATTGCTTTGCGTAATCCCCAAGAAGTTAAGCCTCTCTAACAAGGGATTATCCTTACTACGCGCTTCTTCTAGGACACGATCATTGAACTCCATCCAGCTAAGCTCACGATTCATATAATATTCAGGTTTTCTAAATTTTTTGGTTTCCTTGTTTTCAAGTTCCAATAATTGCTCACTCATTATCTATTCATTCCTTCTTGTTTTAGACTGACTTTAATGCCAAAAACTTCTTCAAATAATTTTGCATGTTGGTTAAAAGACCAACGCTCTAATGTAATATCGGCATTGGTTTTAGCGCGAATAATTAACTGATTATCATTTTTCAATGAAACTACTATTTGCTTAATTTTTTGTTTATGGGATGCATCAAGCGCCGTAGCAATCCGTAAAATAGCCGAAAGTTTAGTGATCTTTAATTGAATTCGTGAATCCAGATTGCGATAGTGATGTCCACCAATATCTGGCTTTCCTGGTCCTTCATCAATTGTCTGATAGCGACAAATTTCTTTAACAATTTCATTTTCCTTATCAGATAAACCAATCAACTTATTTGCTTCAAGAATTTCTGCCGATTGTTCAAAGCGACTTGCTTGATTAATAAAACTTCCCACATCATCAACAAGCGCTGCTAAAGCCAAAAGCTGACGATCTTTTTCATTTAGCATATGAACCCGGTGCAAACGATCGAAAATATGTAGCGCAAATTTTCTTACAGCTTCGGCATGTTGTTGGTCAACTAAGTAGTGCACTGCCATATTTTTAGCAAAAGTCGTAATAATGTCGTTACTATAAACTTCTTTATTTAGATTACGCTGAGCTTCTTGCATTAATAATCCGGTAATTACTGACATATCAGTAATATAGATTTCAGCCGGGGCAAGCAATTTGATAAACTCATGAATCGCAATCAAATTAGGCAAAGTATGTTCAGCCACTGCTGGTTCAAGCTGATATTTTTGCATCATATATGACTGTGGCATATTGATTGTACTTTGGTAAAAGTTGCTAAAATCATTTGTAGTAATTCTAGTTACTGTATCATTTTCTCGTAAATAACGATTACTTAGGCTGTCAGCATGCTGAATTATGACAGCAGCGTTAGGTTTAGAACAAATTTGCCGCGCCAAATGATCTATTCTCGCTCCAATATAGTCTTTGATCACATCAATTGGATTATTCGGTGTCGAATTAGTAATTTCATTAATTTCTTGAATTTCGCGCGGACCTAAGGGCAAGCTCCAGGTCGATACAAACTTCTGATTATCAAAATAAGACAAATTAATCATCGCTGAACCTAGGCTCAATAAATAAACCGGAATCATATGTATTTTCCCTCGTTGAATACTTGCAAAACTCTTAATTCCGCTAAGCACCTTAGCATATACAATTTGACTACCACTTAGCCATTCAACTTGAAGACCCGTTCTAACTTGAATTTGATCAGCAATATAACTCGCTGATAGGTCATCAATTAATTGCTGATTGGCATAAAATTTAAAATTATTAATGCGATATTCTGCTAACTTTTCCTTAAAGCCATCGATTGCTTGACAAATTTTTGCCATATCATTTTCAAATACTTCGCTTTTAGAATCTGCGGGGGCAAAGGATGGTGAATCGATTTTTTCAATAATTGTCAATCGCTTAAGATCTACAATATTCAATTGGATCTTATAAGATGACATGTAAATAAGACCAAACAATTTATTTCTCATAATATTCACCTATATATTTATAATGAAAATGTTTACATTTATATATTGTAACTTTATTTGGTGATGATGTAATACATAAAAGCTTATAAATATCATAATTATTCGCTAAAGGTGGCGATTTCACAGATTTGCTAATAATGTTATTTAAATCGAGGAACGATTTTGATAAATAACAGTTTCAACTATACAAAAATTCATCTTCGAGAACTTGAAAAATATCCAAATAAAAAGGTGTTGCATCATGAATTCATTAATTCACAGCGCGACACCAAATTTATATCTTGATTATATTAATTGGTTTGATAATTTCTAGCTAAGAAATGTTCCATACTTTCTGGTTCATGACCAGTAAGATGAGAAAAGTCATCATTTAAGCCATGCAAGTAGCCCATTGCTTCTGCCGAATCTTCTAAGCTAATAAAGCTCATTGCTACCAAATTAGCTACATGATTTTCTTGCATTGCTGACAAAACTTTTTCTAATTCTCTTACCCGATCAAAAACAGAATAAGTTTTACTTGCGACATAGACTAAAGTATCAATATTTTTTAAAGCCTTATTTAAAGTTGCTAGCTTTTGAAAATCAATTTCTCTTGTTTCATAACCGGCATCAATTAAAGATCGAGCATGATTTTTATTATGGACTAAAGCAATAATATCTGCTTGATTAATTTTTTACCCAATTTTGAGCTACTTTTTGATAGCTTTGGCCATCAACATCTACTTTTTTATTAAGCAAACGTAGCACCCGTGTAGTTAATTTTTTACCAATTTGATTTAGAACTTTTTCAATTCCTGGATTATTTTTAAGTGTATTAGTTCTAATTAAAGGAACTAAATTATAGGCCGGCCAAAATGATTTATCATCTTTTAAGGCAAAATATTTTCCAGTTGCCAACTGGCCTTCAGTAGTTGAAGCTGGGACAATATCACCTTGATTCTTAGCCAAGATCTGATACTTTAAACTTGGGTCATAAACTTTATGACTCTTAAAATTAAATTTGCCATACACTTTTTCTAAACCAGGTAGCCCATCTTTGCATTCATCAAATTCACCCTGAGAAACAAAGCTAATCTACTTGAAATTAAACATGATACGCCTGATCCTAAGTTAGCTAAATCGCCTGATCAAATCTCACTTTTAGACGTTTATTTAGCCGTTGAAAAAGAAAAGCCCTTATTTGAAATTGATCATAAAACTAATCGCATTGTATTGTTGGCGGCAATATTCAGTCAACTCTTTCAGAATACTACCAGCAAGCGGAGGTAGCCGCCAAAGCTAAGTTAAATAATACTAAGTTAGCAGATATAATTAATACAATTCTAGTTAAACAAAAAGAAGAAGAATACCAGCAAAATTAAGAATAGACTGTAGCGTAAGTTTATAGTCAAGAAATTCTTTTGATAAACAAAAATGACTGGAACTAATCCAGCCATTTTATATATAAATTATTCTCTAATTTACGAAATTAATCTCTTGTTTCTTGAACAAATCATAAGTAACTAAATCTGATGAGTCCAAATTTTCTTTATGCATGTCTACGGCACTAATTCGATTATCATCATAACAATTAAAGTACAAAATGCCCTGATCAAGATTCATGCAGCTAGTGTACATCGTATATTCATAGCTGTTAGGACCCACTTGATCCAAACCTTTTGCTTGTTCAACAGCTTGTAAAATATGGAAGAAATTAGTAACGTTTTCTACTTCATCATTACCTTTTGGTGCATGATTCAAGGCAAAACATACTTTAACAAAGCGTGATTCTGAATCCATCCCACCAGGTAAATGATGCGTACCTAAGCTGCGGCTATACATTTTAAGATCTACTCCAGGAAGGAAATTATTATCTGGTTCGCCCGGCACAACTGCAGCATAGTTGGCTAAGTTAGTCAATTACTCTGGGAATAATGGCGCATTGGTCATTGCATTAACTGGATTATCATAAATATGCAAACCTTTTTCATCAGTCTCAACTACAATGCTCTTGCCAGTTTTATCTCCTACTAACCAATGTAGTTCTGCAGCTGGCAGCCCTTTTTCAAAACTTACATTAGTAATATTAGCATTAGCCAAGCCTTCCTTTACCTGATCAACCGTTTCATAAGTTGCCAATAAATATGGAATAAATTCAAATGAAGCGATATTCTTTTTATCTTTAGTTACTGAAAAATATTCACCTGAACCAGCAAAGCTTAATCCGGCAGCACCTAAGCCTTTTTCATTGATCGCATCACAATAAAGTGGCGTATTTTCAGCTACGTCGGCCACGCCAATCATGGCATAATGTGATTTTTGCGCCGGTAATTCAGTAAATTTAAATTCATAATTTCTTGGTGTAATAACTACTTTTTGTCCATATGAAATTTCATAATCTAAGTTTCTGCCAAAATAATGATCTTTTGGACTATATAAAATTGATGTACACATATTTTTCTCCTTTGATTTAATCAGCAATCTTCACTTCATATTCTAGTCTTAAGGGAGTAGAGATTACATTAATTTGATTTATCCAATAGCCAATCAATTAAATTCAATTTTTGAATTCCATTATAATTAGCTGTTTTATTAAAAATATCGAGTGTAAGCAAATATTTCGGATATGAATCTTTGATTAACTTTAAGGATCGTAATTCGCGTTCCAATACTTTTTCATCTAAAGTTGAAAGTGCAACTTGATAATAAGACGGATTATTATTGTCATCAATACCAACAAAGTCAACTTCATATTGTTTATTCTCGCCAACATATACAGCTTTAAAACGGTGCAATAATTCCAAATAAACAATATTTTCAATAATATGACCAAAATCTTGCTGGTGATCTGGTAAAAGAATGTTTCTAATTCCCATATCAACACCATAATATTTGCTAGGACTATTCAAAAGATGACGTTCATGAACATCATAACGAGGAGCTTCATACATTAGTAAACTATCGATAATCCCACCCAAATAACGGTCGATTGTTTTGTTACTGGTATTATATCCATCATTCTTTAGAGTATTGGTAATTTTATTAATCGAAATTTGACTTCCTATATTAGAATATAGACTTTGAATTAACCTTTCTAGAACTGGAGTATCTTTTACATTTAATCTTGAAACAATATCTGTCAGTACAATAGTTGAATATACTCCTTGCAGATACTCATTTCTTTAGCATTATCAGTAAACAAGGTATAAGGAAATGAACTTTCAAGATATTTATTGAATGTATCATTACTATCTGTGAATTTATCATTTTGCTTATGCCAGGTCACAAATTCTGAAAAGATAATGGCAAAATCTTAAGTTCAACATATCTTCCAGTTAACAAGATAGCTATTTCACCGCTAAGAAAATATGCATTAGATCCTGTTAAATAAATATCAACATTATCTTTAAGAAAAATTGAGTCTACTACAGAAACTGTCAAATCTTTTGTGTAAATAGATCTTTCTCGTAAATTGATTTTTTAATTATTTATTTAATCAAAGTAGG
>NZ_CANBCQ010000047.1 GCF_947367125.1 uncultured Lactobacillus sp. | reverse complement strand
AAAACAAAAAGAGACCAATCATCTTAGATTGCTCTCCTCAATTACTTATTAACTTCAACAACAAATTATTAATGATAACTAGCTTATCAATAATCACTTCTTTCTACATTTACTTACTCAATAACATTCAACAGTTAACTTGCATTAACCATCTCCTTTCTTTTTTTCATATCAAAAAAGAACATTGAAATTGTTCAATGCTCCTTTATTACTTATCAGTTTAAATTTTTTACGCATGATTTATCAAACGATAAACCAAGACCCTACTCAAGACATACTACTGCTTCAATGGAAGCAATAAAACTAAATAAACCACCTCATACGTCAAATGTGACGCTGTTACAGCTTCAAAAAGTTGTCTGAAAAATAAAAATTTCAATAATGATTTACAAGTTAATTATAGCATGTAACACCATTATTTAGTAACTAACGATTTTAATTTTCCAAAAAGAAAAAGCATCTAAAAAAATAAATCATTAATATTAATATAGTTAAAGCACTTAAAAATATACAAAAAAAAAAAAAAAACAGATAAAAATAGCTAAAAATACTGGTTTCAAAAGTAATTTGCTTTTATAATAGGTAACGTATTTAGTTAAAATTGAAATATGAGCAACTAGTTTTATTTTAGTTTTAAAGTCAAAATATAGTTATGAGTATATTTAGAGAGATTTTTAATTATGATAAAGAAATATGAAATAGGGACAGAATATGATCCTACTGAAGAATTTTGGGAAAATTATGCTTACATCATTAATACGTTCTATCAACAACATCTTAATGATGTCGATGAGCCTCCTGTTCTAACTAATCAAATGGAAACTATCGAAAAAGATTTATATTTTGAATATCGCTTAATGTTAAAGAGCAAGTTAGGCAAAGATCATGATTGTATCTTTGACATTCCATACTACCGTGTATTGACAACAAGTAAAAAGATAGACAAAAAAAGACCACTCTCCGTTTACCAGAAAAATCTTAGACTCAATTCCGACTTTATGAAAGCTATTCGACATGTCTTTGCTACAAATCATGTTGACCACATCAAATTCAAAGACGTAGATGACTCTTCTTATCTAATTGCAACTCAAGAGATATAGAAAAAGGCACATACCTTTATTCAAGGTATGTGCCTTTTTGATTACAATAACTTGTTTAGTTTAATAATCCCGTCTTTTTTCTTTTTAATAGAAAAATTCTCACTCTGTTTTGTTTTTGCTTGATTTTCCTTGGGTTCCAAAATATATCGATCATCAATGGCAACATTACCTACTTCATGATTATCAAAATAGTAAGTCGGACGTTTCAAATACCGCCTTAATGGAAAGTCCCAAACATTCAAGCTATTAGTAATCTCCGTCTGTTTCCATTCCTCTTTAAGCTCATCTAAACGTTTCTCTTGTCCCTTATTGCTTGATTTAAGCAGTTGCTTTTCTAATTTTTTGAATTTACTGCTACTATCTTCATCACTTGGTGACAATGGATTATCTGTCGTACTGTCCCTAACTTGATAAAGAAAGGTAAAAGTATCAAAGAACAGCAATCCATAGCCATTAACCATAGCTCTAGCACAAGCAAGTAGAAAACCAGTGATAGTTGCTAAAATGTTGCCTTGTGGAATTGGAAAAACTTTTCCTAAATATCTAACAAAGATAGTCAAGGGAATAGATCTATCAAGCGAGGGAGGACGCTTTTGTATCTTTTCAGGGGAAATATCAAAAAGAAAGTATCTTAAAGGCGTATACATGCCATAAACTAGTGCCATCCCTAAATTAACAGATTTAGAGAAGTAAATAATATCAATAACAATAGCAATCCAACAAGAAAGTGTAACAAGTCGATTAATCCAAGCTAAAATAACGGAAAATTTAGTATCTTGACGATATAAACGTATCTTTTTCATGAAAAATCATCTCTTTAGTGAGATAAATCAAGAAGCGTGAAATCTTGGTTAGCAGAGTGATTCCCAATAAAATTATGAGGATTAATCTCTGTTGGTGCTAAATGATCGTTAAGATAACTATTGAATTCTAATCGGCTTTCACTATTATCCATGTGCAATCTCAAAGAATCCAAAATTTCTTTTCTAGCCTGTTGTGAAATGACATTATTCTTTGAGAAAACGTCAGGTTCTTGTGTTGAATCAGGAATAAGCCCGTTACCAGTGTCAGTTAAAGGAATACAGTATTGCTGACCAGACATATGCGTATCAAGCATAGTATCTTGGAATGGAGCAGTAACTTGTTCAAATTGACCAGAATCTTTATCTTTCCCCACAATAACTGCTTGATTACCATCTGAGTAGTATCTGTAATCTGAGTAATCATTGTTTAACTTATCAAGAGTTACTGGATGACCGTTTGCTTCTGCACGAGCTAATTGATAACTTGGTGGCATAGTATTGAAGTCAGTAACATCAGATTTAGCTAGACTACCAGAACTACTATAACCGCCAAGCATATCGTCTAGGTTAGGTCCGCCATTTGAGTAAGCACGAGGTACTCTTACATCCCCCAATAGACTATAAGGATTTTCGACACGATGAGTATTTGGATCATATCGTGGACCAATGGTACCGTCTGCACCTACGTCTAAGTTCTGAATAATTTGTTGATCTCCAGATAGGCTAGGGTCACCCCCACCATAATTACCAATGAGGTGATAATCTCCATCTGCTAATTTGGCTTCAATATGTGAACCAGTATTTCCAGTAACTAAACGCAAATCTCCTGGAGCAATACCAGAGCCTTCTCTACCGCTGGCAGATGAAGCATTCTCACGTAATTCTTGAATAGCGTCTCCTGGATTCATTCCAGATGGACCAAATGAATTATTAAAGTCAGCAATTCGTTGTGAAGCAACGTAATCATAAGGATTTACGCCACCAGGAATACCACCACTAAAACTATCACCTCTACCCAAATTACCCATACCTAAAAGACGATTTGGAATACCAAAACCTACGGCATTAGCAGACGCTTGGTCAAAAGCCTGGTTAGTAGAAGATAGAGTGTTTTGATAGTCTGCATAAGCGTCCGCTAAATTAGATTGGATATTTTGCATTCTGTTAGCCTGGTTAGCATTTTCCAGATAACTTTGGAAGCCATCAGCGGTAAAGGCTGTTACCTTACCATTACCATTCATTGCGTCAATGCTGTTATCACCTTGATATACTTGCGCTAAGTCATAAGCAGATACTTGACCAGCAGTTGGATCAGGATTTCCGATATTATTAAGCGTAAATGCACGTTGTCCTGCAAGCTTATTATTCAAACCATAATTCAAAGTCTGTAGTGGAGTATCTGAACCTGTAATTGGAGTTTCAGTAACTAAAGCCTGCCCCGAAACACCATCAATCGCATTCAAGGCTCTTGTTTGAGCTTCTTTAGATACGCCTGCTTGAGACATTCTACGTGATAACTCGTTCTTGTAAGAATCACGATTTACCATACTGCTACCAAAGGCTGAATTATCAGTTTGATCGGGCATACTAAAGACTTTGTTATCGGAATTAATAACTGCGTCTTTACGAGCCAACTCCATTGCTTTAGCTTCACCTTGACGATAACGACTAGAATCCATCCATGACTGCTTATCAGAAAAACCATTTTCAGCGAATTTACCTGCATTAAGTTCGGCATATTTAGCTTTAGCTTGCTGTGAAGCTTTTTCAATTGCATTGCCATCGTAACGTGACATTACTGCTCCATTAGTTGAAGCACCTGCCACAGCTAATGACTGCTGAATATCATTGGCTTGACCATTTTTGCCAACTGAAACTTTATCTGCTTCATCACCTAATGCTTCTTGAGTGGCTTTAGCTAAATCGGTAGCATTACTGTATGAACCTTGAGCCTGTTTTCTAGCGTCTGCAACGGCAAGTCGATCTTGAAAGTCTTGGTCACTTTGCAAGCCTTTCAAATGTTGCTCTTGCTTATTTAGATCTGCAAGCTTGTCATTCATCATTCCAACAGGAATACGGCCTTCTTTGAACTCTTGCTCAACATCTTGTTTCTTTGCTTCAATATTAGCAAGGTTTTGGTCGACAGCCGTACGCCCGTTTTCTGCGTCACGAACAGCTTTATTTTGATCTACTAAGGAGCCGTTAGTCTTTTTATTAGCATTTTTGACTTTATTATCAGTATCTTTTAAATTTGGTTTATTAGTAAAAGTTTTACCTACTCTTCTAAGCTGACCTAACCCAAGTGTAGATAATGGCTTATTGACTAATCGAGCCGCTCTTTCGCCGATTGCACCACCAGAAGCACTTAATGCCAACATTGTTTGCGGATCGCCAGCACCTGCACCTGCCGCCATACCAATTAATGCGCCTGCGCTTGGTCCAACGATACCATTCATCTTCGCAATTCCAGATCGAACGGGCTTACGCCTTTGAAAACCTTGACGGACATTTTTGCCAAGCTTGTTTCTAAAGTCTTTGAAATTCTTAGAGCCTTTAGAAGCACCTTTGACACCATCCTTAAAAGCACCACCGATATTTTTTGCAGTAGATAAACCAGCTCTAGCAGGAGCTAAAGCTAAAGGCAAACTCAAAGCCGCTCCTGCTTTCATGACATTTGAAGTAGAATGATTAATATTATCTAACATATTAGTGCTAATTCCAAACAGCTCTGCTAATGATTTAGATAATGGGCGGAACAGGATCATGATAATGAATCCTACTACTAAAACGCCAAAAACTGAAACATTAGCTTGAGTACCACTACCATGTTGGTTGGCTAGCCCTAACGTAATAGTATTTAAAAATTGTTTGCCTGGATTTTCTTTTTGCCAGTTGATTGCTTGAGCAATACTTGAGGCCGCTCCATCAGTCAAACGTCCATTGTTCCACTGCATGAAGAGTGCCATAAAAGTGATTGTAAGAGCATGAATAATTTGAATAAATACGGTCCCTAAAAAGTCCTTAAGCCAAGCAAAAGTACGGCTTTTACCCCAATTAAATGACCATAAAGATACAAATACAGGTCCAATACCAATTAAAACAGTAAAGGTAATTGCTCTCACAAAGTAGAAGTATTTAATATAGACCGCAAGTCCTACGTATGAAACTAGATAGATAATCTCAAAAACAACACCAGAGAAATCTGATCCACCAAGCAACATACCTGATGAAATAGCATTAATAGTTGATTTATCAAAGCCTAATTTAATAGCTGTATCAAAAACAGAAGTACCATTGCCATCGGGAGCTATGCCACTCATAAAGTCGGCAAAGCCCATTAGCAATTCACCATCCAATTGGAGAATCATATTGACAAAGGCAGGGAATGCGGCTACTCCGACTACAGCAATCATCGTATCAATAATATTTTGATACCAAGCCAGCCTTGAACGAACTGGATCAAAGGCTTGACCCCATCCCATTTTCATTGAAGATACAACCAAGGCAAGAGTGATTAAAGCCCCACCTAAAGCAATCATTGATGGTTGAAGCCAATCAGATACTTGTCTCATTGTACTGTAATCAGATGAAATCGGATAAATCAAAGTATATGGATTGCTTTCGACATCACTAGCTAGTTGAGTAGCGCTTGTCTCACCTGCAAAGATAGTAGCTCCTGCACCATTCTGTTCAAGCCAACTTCCAATCGTACTTGACCAAAAAGCATTCATTAAGGCTTTCCCGATCTTACCCCAAAGAGTAGTAGGTTCAGGCATTTCACCTTTTTCTAGCATTTTCTTTACATCATCAGCAGATGTCTTCTTTGGACCATTGGCAGAATCTTCATATTGTTTCTTTGAAGTTTTCTCAGATTTATTCAATTCTTTTTTGGCTTTACCAGTTGCGTATTTATCCAGCGCTGTCTGCAGAGCCTTATACCACTTAGTAGTTCCCTTTTCTCCACCGTGTTTTTTCAAGTAGGCATTAACCTTTTTCTCAGCAGACGGTGTTAGATCTTTACGCGCTTGGATCAAACCGTCGGTCAAAGTATTCCAAGCTTTTTTCTCGCCTGCTGTTTGTTTACCAATATTCCCTACGT
The DNA here is from genome assembly GCF_947367125.1 of uncultured Lactobacillus sp. Classification (GTDB taxonomy): domain Bacteria; phylum Bacillota; class Bacilli; order Lactobacillales; family Lactobacillaceae; genus Lactobacillus. The sequence continues at coordinate 13,369 of NZ_CANBCQ010000047.1, read as the reverse complement.
AGTAACCGTCTTTTTCTCTACTACCAACTTTGTCTTCATGACTTGCCCTTTTGTTTAAAATACCAGAAACTGCTTTAAGGAGTGATTTATTGCTACTATATGCTTTAGGGTCAATTCCTAATTGTTTCGCATAACCGTACAACCCCTCAGTTTCCAAACTGGTATTACCATTGCTAGGACTACCATGTATTTGTTTTTTAGAAAGTTTGCCTTTTTGCTTTAACCAAGATTTAGCTGTTTGAGCATTATTGGCATAACCACCAGTAGAATAATGATTACCGAATTGCTTAAAGTTCCCTTTAACCCAGTCAAGACCTTGATCCCAACCAGCTTTAAGAATGTTAAGCGTTTTATGCGACCAGTCTAAATTACCATGCTTATCAGTGATATTAAGATGAACCCTAGATGTATCAGCAAGTACAGTTAATCCTTTAACTTCAATTCCAATACCACAAAGAGCAACTGCTACGGTTAAACTGATAATTAATCTTTTGAAGAATTTGCCCCAATTTACATTGCGGAGCCATTCTAGTATTCTATGCACAATTCACCACTACCCTTCGATTGCTTTGTTGATCGCTTCGATAGCATTTCGATTCTTTCGAGCTTGACCAACAGCACGGTTAGATTCTACGAAGTCCATTTCTTTTCGACTTGGATTAGTTCTAATCCAGATGCTCTCTCCTTCTTCACGGAGGATTCCCTCACCAGGATCGGGGTTACCAGTCAAAATATCTAAGGCTCCGTCAGTTAAATCAACCGTTTCTTTCATTAATTGTCGGTGTTCAGGCTTGGTTGCCAAAACAAACATAAACTCAGAGTTAGTTACTAAGGCTTTGGCTTTAGGGTTACCTTGGAATCTTTCAATATCCTGTGTAAGCCAAGTAATAGAGCCGTTACGTTTACGATCACGTCTTACAATGACTTCAAAGAAAGCTGACATTTCAGGATCATCAATAAATTGCAGAATTTCGTCTGCATCCAGAACTTTCTTAGTCATTGCTTTAGCAGGATTTTTCATCCAACGTTCCCAGAGATATTGTGTTAATACGTAGTAGGCTACACGCTTAATTGAACCCTCAAGCTGTGAAATATTAAAGTTTACGTATTTATAGTCATTTAACAATGGACTACGCCCACGTCCAAAGAAAGTCTGACCATCAAAGATTGGACGTTTACCATCTCTTAGGTAAAGCTTTAAAGCGTCAAGCAGTCTTGAAACTTTAGCACTTGGCTGACCATCTTCTTCTGTGTTTTGTAAGACAAGCTTTTGATAAATATCACTTAATGTTGGTTCAGGCTTTGGAAGATGATCTTGATAAACGTCATTAACTATTCCTGCTTTATCAAGATAAAGTGAGTTAGGATCTTCGGTAATTTGTAAATCATCAATTACAGAATCGATCGCATCATCAAGCAGGTTTTTCTCACCTACGTTCATTTTGCGTTCGTCACCGTTACTGGTAAGGATAACGTTAACAAAACCTTCGATATTCGAAGTAGTTTGTGAAATGTTTACTTGTTGAACATACTTAGAACCATCCTTATGAGTTACTACTTGACGATGGTCATCATCGTTTAAACGAATTTGTTCTTCCATCTCAGCAGGAGATAATTGATGTCCTGTTGAGTCAGTCATTGTTTCTTCTTCAAGAGGTGTTTCAAATAATGACAAAGCACATGGATTAATTACAAATCTTGCATTAGCAGTAATCGTTAGGTTCAATTGTCCTAATTTCTTAGCTAATAGAACATATTCACCATCGGGATCAATAGAACGGTGTTCGAAACCCAAAATAGCAACTTCTCTGGCGATCTTAATCTTGTTAGATGCTGATTTACCACCACCAGATTCACCTACAATTCCCATGTTATAGTTTACTGGACGGTGGGTTTCAGTCCCAAAGATATTCAGAAACTCAGTATTCTGCGATGGTGTGGCTTGATTATTTCCAAAGGGGATACCACCGTTGAATCTACCACTCGCATTACGGGCAATATCCATGACCGCTAAAGATTTACGGTCTACGTTACGGTAAGTATCATCTAAATAACTAATTCGGGCACCCAGCGGTAATGTGGTAAGAAAGCCAGATTTTTGTCTTTTAGCATATGGGGTTACAGAAATACCTTCGTTAGCCAGCAAGTCTGATGCCACACCAAAGTTTTTATTGACATCACGGTCACTTGTTCCCCAAACAATCATGCTAATCGCAACATCATAAAGACGGTTTTCATCAAATTGAATTTCGTCAAGTAAGTTATCAATATCGTTGTATTTAGCAATGTTTTCACGCAACTGGAAGCTTTGACCTTTTTCATTTTGATATTCAGCGTTTGCACGAATTACGTTTAACATGTTAGACAAGTCATGCATAGTATCTCTACGTGTCCGAGGGACAATATCAAGAGTTAGATCAATATTTCCTTGTGCTAAAAGCTCTTGAAAAACTTGAGTATCGAGCATACGAGGATAACCGCTTGGGGGAACATAAGCCGCTATGCCATAAGTCTTAGACTTCATGTTCTCACGCATAATAAACTCATCTTGCATAAGATCATCTGTTGACCAATAACTTGGTCCAATGACATTTAGCAAAGATGGTTGACCTAAAACAGTTGTAGGTGCATCCCGATTGTCATAGTATTCATCTTCTGGATCTTGATCGTCTTCTTCATCAGGAGACTCGCCAGTACCCGCAGGATTTTGTGATAGATCAATATATCCATCCTCTTCAGGGGCTTGTTCAAACCTTTCATCGTCTGAATCGTAGTTTTGCTGGTCTTCATCCGTATATTGTTCATCATCTGGAAGATCTTGTTTCTCACGTTTTTTCTTAAACAATGAAGCTAAACTCATTTAAACCACCTCTTAACTTAAATCTTTGAAATCATCTGGGTTAAAAATATCATCATCGTCAGTATCAGCAGAACTATCATACTCATTAACATTTGTAGAATTTGAAGAGTTATTATCTTCATCATAACTATCTTCGTAATAGTCCTTGCCTTGAGAAAGCATAGCTTCGTTATGCTTCTTCTGTTGTGCAAGCAAAATATCTCTTGCACGATTGATTGCTTCGGTTTCAATATGAATACGTTGTTGAACATCTTTAAAGTACTTATCAGATTGAAAGGCACTAGAGAAAATTTGAAACTTCTGTTGACGAACCACGTCTTCTAACCGCACTCTAACTGAACTTTCACGATTAAATGTCTTGTAAATAACTTCCAATAAACCAAAAGTATCAAGCTGAGCTAAAGCATGGTCTGCACGTTTTAACAAACCATTACCACGATCGATTTGACGAATCAGTTTTTCGGCCGCTTTTTCATGTATCTGTTGCTCAATGACAGCAGGAGTATCACCATACACTTCATCTGGATTAATAATCGCCATAAATTGCAAATAGGCTCGGTTTTCAAAACGATCAGTTTGTCTTTGATAACTCAAAGTGTCTTCAATAACTTCTTGAGCATATTGCTTCATCTGCGGATTAGACCCAATAATTCTCTGTGAATTATCCTTTAAACGATTTAAGAAGTCGGTCATTTCCACTCGCTGACTTTGAGATGTTTCTTTCAAAGGATTTTTTAAACCATTGAAAAAGATTTCTTGAATAGCATTTTGCTGTGCCAGTTCATCATCAGTTTTCAGAAATGGATTAGACTGTTGCATTTCAGCTAAGGCAATAAACATTCGTGAGTTATTTCCTGTTTCGTACTCAATCATGCCATTTCGAATATCAACGATACCTGCTTCCTGCAGTAAATCCTCCCAATTGTTCCAATCGTCAAAGGTTACATCGTCTTCGTACTCAGGCGTTTCTGATGGGTCTTCATCTTCATCTTCATCATCATCTAATTCATCTCCTGAACGATCTCTTGGAGTTAAATCAAAATTCTTTTTTTGCGAGTGTCGCCACATAATGTAGCCCCCAATAGTAAGAGCTAAAACTACGGCAACAATAGATATAAATACTAAAATTTTAGACACCTCTTTTAGAATTAGCGTTAAAGCAAACAGTCAACCTACCTAGCATTGGATGGGTTGACTGCTCAATTTAGCGTACTTCTAACGTCTTCTTCTTCTTTGCCCTTCGTTAGTGCCATTGCCAAATAAAGCCTTCCAAAAGCCATTTTGTTGAACACTCATGGCAAATTTGCCAGGTTTCATCAAAAGAAAACCAAAGAGCCAGATACCACCAGAAACGAAAATGATAATAAATGGATCATTATGAGTTACGAACATCATGTCTAAGAAAAAAACTAGCCAGACAACAAAAGTAAGAATCAGAGTCAAACCAGCCTTATTCCCTACACTTCGTTTAGTATTAAGTCTTTTAATATTATTATTTTTACGTGGCATATTAATATCTCCTTTCTCTCAAATTACTAATCAATTCGTCTCTTTTTGACATAAGGCAATCTTGCATTTACAGGGTGCCGATTTGGTTGAATGTTAATGTAAGTTCCAACCTCACGTCTTAGAAAACGATAATTAATCATTAACTGTGTACTCTCGTAATAAAGCAAGTCTCCCTGTTTATCACGAATGGGTTTAAAAGCTACAATGCCAAATGGGACGAGTACAGCTACAAATGCCATACCAGCAATTACGATTGAAGCTCCAACACCAGTACCGATTGAAAGCAAGATATTATTTAAGATCGTATAAATGACGCTTCCTAAAATAATTCCACTCGCTGTAATACCGACTTGAAGCCAGCTCGCAAACCCTAATACCTTTTTCTGTGCGCCAGATAAATTTACGATTAAAACTTGTCTGCTACCACCCATTGTGTAAAACACTCCCTCCCTGCGGTTACTAGGACAATTTGCTTAATTGCTTAAGCTATTTATTGTTGACCGTTGACAGAAATACCAGTAGCCATTGCAACTAAGGCTTGAGCGTGAAGGACTACAACTTCACCAACAATGATGAAAAACAGACCAACGATAGCATTTGTTCTTGTACGGCTATCACCAACCATAGCTGATGCCCCGATCTTCATCCCACATACGACCGCTGACAAGATAAGAACAACGGTTGCAAAGTCTTGCAATGGCCCTAAGAAACCGAAGAAAATATCGGCAAATGTTTTAGCACCTGCAGAGTCGCCAGAAGTTCTTGAGCTTGGATCGTATTGTGCAAAAGCAACTACGCTAGTCAACTTAGTGCCAAAGTAGGCAGAAAGAAGGCCAATCCAAAATCTAATGGCGGTCACGTGTTCAGCAATAAACGTTCTGAAAGAAGTTTTTGCAATACTTGACATAACCCTTACCCCTTTCCTTAAAAATAATTCGTAGTTCAAATGCAAAAGAAAAGCCACAATTCTTTTTTCTCCTTTTACATCCAGGAGAAAGTTGAATCGTGGCTCTCTATAAGCCTTTTAAACTGTCAGAAGAATTAATGACTAATCTGATTTGCATTTTTGCTACATAAATTATTCTAAGTTAATAGTAAAAAATACGATTGGTTGTCTATAAAGTAGGAAAAATCCTCATTCAATGTCACCATTCACAGAAAAGATTTCTCCCGAAGTGATTCTATGCAATAACTCATGATCTGAAAGCAGAGTCATTCCTACTTGACCTGTATCAGTCAAATAGATGCTTCCATCATCTTGCAGAATTAAATAAACTTTTAAATCTTTTTCTGTAGGTAACCGATAACGTTCATTTACTTTACGTGTTTCTTGAAGAATCGGTTCTTCAATTTCCTTTGATGCTCTCTTCAAATAAGTCATAACCATGCTCCTTGTTTTGCACTACATGTGGTGTATTTAAATTGTAAAATGAAAAAACATTTTAGCCTTTTATTAGTCCAAATTAATCAAAACTAAAGGTTGATTTGCAATCTACTGAAAAAGTAGAAAAAAGATAGCATAAAGCTATCATGACATTGCGACTCTTTTAGGGATGTCAAAACAATATTTTCACTTCAACTGGTAAAACACTAGAAAGAACCGAAAGAAAAGGCCATTAATTAGCAACTTTAAACCTTCTTTTTCAAACTAAAATACCCAAAATAGAGTAAAGTCCTTCTGATTATTAATTACTTCTAAAATGAAAGAAAAGAAATCGGAGGGAAAAATGAGTATAAAAATTAATGTCTTACTTGGTTTTAGTTTTCATCTTGCAACAATGATTAATATTGGAGTGCTAATTCAAGCAGGAATTTTGTTGCTTCTTATTAAATTAAACCTGCCAAAAAAGTATTGGCCTAACAGAAAAGAATTTATCAAACGTTATGTCTTTGATGTACATTCGGGTGAATTCAATGAGATCCTATTTTACGCTGGAATAGGATGCGATTTGCTTTCAGAAATCATGTTTTGGTTTTTCTGTGATGTCCATAGCCCTGAGCAAAGCGCTTTTCTATTTTTAGGTTTAGGCATATTCTTTCAAATACTTGCTTTTGGCTTAATTAATATTTGTGCTATATCAATTAGCCTAACCTATCGAACTGATCGCAAGATTGAATTAATGCAAGAGCGATCGAATGATCTTTATTAGTTTTAGGAAAAAAGCACCAGCAAAAATCTTTTCTAAAATTAATAAATGATTCAAAATCAGAGTAAAAAGAAAAAGCCGACTCTCTCAATAAAAGAGAACCGACTTTTTTGATCCTACAAAACAGCTTGGACTTTAGCCTGTGTTAGTGATGTTGTCGGAATAACTTTAAAATTATCATCAAGATAATTTTTAACGAACGCTAGCAAACGCTCAAAATCCCGATAACCATCCCACTGGAGGATTGCTTTATCATCACCTAAGTTAGCATAAATATCTTGCTCAAGCGTGAAATTAGTAGCAACGTCTTTTTGCCAACCTTTAATAGTTTGTGCATTAGTAATTGCATAATCATAAAAGGCATAGTTAGTAGAGCGGTCGCCAGAAATTAAACCCTTAATTAAGTCGTTAAGCTCCATCTCAGAAAAATCCATTAAATGCTGATCTTTAGTGCGTACAAATTCAGACTTAATTGCCTGAATCAGATAAGCATAACCAAGCAAATATGCTTTAGAGATATAGGAGTAACGTACAAAAGGCTTACGCTTGCGATAGTAGGTATCAGTATAGTGTTTATAAAGTTCTGATGCGTCTGACAAAATCAAGAAGCGTCTATAATATTCATTCTCTTGCATTCTAAAATACAAAGGAATGCAATATGTTTGGTCACTTTTACCAAACAGACCTAGTTCTTGTTGTTTTTTATCAGAAACAAAAATTACATCTTTTACTTTGTTGGTACTGGTCTTAGCGTTAGTCCGAAAACCGATATATGGATAAATGATTTTTGCACTTTCTAATAGCTGTTCATCAGTCCATTTGTAAGAACTGTAAATTGCCATAGCAAGTTGCTTAAATTTACCATACAGGTTTGCCTTAGCAGAATAAAACTTACGATTAAGATGCAGAACCTCTAGGTGAGCTTCATTTCTCAAGGGAATAATATTATCCTGTTTAGGTGTCTCGGCTATTGCATTGACCATATCAAACAAATTTAATTGCTCATACTTTTCATCTGTCATAATTATCACCATGCAAAAAAAGAGCGACACAAAATTGTGTGTTGCTCTTTTTATTCCTCTATTACTTAAGCATTATTCGAAAAGCTTGAAATACTGTTTAGGAAAATCAGCAATCATATCAATATATGATTCCTTATCTAGCTCTAAGTTTGGAGCTAGATTCTCATTAGTAGAGAATTCCTTAACAGCTTTACTCAAGTAGGTACGAATAATGAAATAAATTGCTTGCTCTTCGCCCATACCATGTTCTGCAAATTTTTCTGCAAACTTACGAACTTGGTTTGAAAAAATGTTAATGGTAAAAGATTTAGAACCTCCGATTCTTTGAAACTTCAACGTAGCCACTAGGTACTTTGAATTGCTTACAGAAGTGCTAAACCCACCAAAACTAATCACATTAGCGATCAAATTGAATTTTTTAATTAAATTACTGTAAACAGCTTTAATTAAATCAATCTGATTATCATTAAATGGTGCCAGAAAGTCATATTTAGCGTCTGCACTCTGATTAAATTCAGAGAACTTAGCGCCAAGAACCATTGCTTGTGCGGAATCCAACATAATGTCTTCATCCTGATGCAATGCTTCCAACTGCCGATAACCATAATGATGTTTTTTCGTAAAGGCAGGATCATAAGCTTCGTCAATTTGATAATTGCCGACTACATAAATGATCTGTTTACCGACTTCCTTCAACAATTTACTCTGCAAAGTTTGAGTACTTTGTGGCTTTAATTGATCTAACGAAAGTCTGACCTCAACTTTAAAGTGATGCTTATTTTCATGGGGCAATTTGAAATTAAAGCCTAAGCCATTGCTTATATCTTTAAAAGTATAAACATTGGTTTCAACATCGCTAGGGATGTATCTTTTAGCAATTAATTTCCAATTTTGTTTTACATTATTTGCTACTTCTTCAAAGGAAGCAGACTTTGTTACTTCAATCATATTTTCTCCTTATAAAATCATATTCTCCCTTAATGATAGGTAACTACCTCCACCAACAATAAAATGATCTAAGAAATTGATATTCATCGTTTTAGCAAGTGAACTGATGGATTCAGTGAAGTGAATATCATTACGAGATGGTTGTAAATCACAAGATGGATGATTATGCATAATAAAAAATCCAGCTGCGTTGTTCATAATTGCACTGCGAAATACATCTCTTGGGACTGCTATACTGCGATCAATAGAACCAACTGTAATACAATCATCAGCTAATACACGATTATGAATATCAACCGAAATAACATGTAGTTCTTCATGCTCCAGATTGCTGTACTTATTTGCTAAGTATGTGCCAAGTTCAACAGATGAAGTAAATTTCATGAATTTATCTGACTTATCAGATAATTCATCAGCAAGAAATTTAACATAAGCGTGTTGAGCAACAGGGCTTAAGCTATCAAAAAGCACGTTTTCATTTAGGTCATTAAACAGATAATCAAGAGTAGTAATACCCTTTGAAACTAAATCCTCTTTAATTACGCTAAGAAGCTCGGTTCTTGACATCTCTGGTACAGCTTTAGCTTCCGCAATATTCTTAATGTTGTTTTTCATGATTTTTTCCTTTCAAAATAAAAAGAAAATGATGGTTAAATCATTCTCCTAAAAATACTTATTTCTAATTTCTTATCTTCTAACTTTACGGCATCATTAATTAATAAAACTAATTGAATCTTCGTAAGTACTGTTGTACTTATCAATAAAGGAATTGATAAGATCTGTAGCCATAAATTTAAGATCCGCTTGAAATTCTTGTTCAGTTGCCGTGTTTAAATATCCATTCTCCCAATATAAATATGAATCGGACAAGTTAAACTTCGGTCCCAGATCATGAATAATTTGGGTTGGAGTCTCTCCTGCAAGCATCTGGTCAAGATCGCTGTCATCATCATACCGAGTGTATTGAGTAACAGTATCATCTGTACCGATACCTTCACGAAGTTTCCAATACAAGTCTTCAAGACTACCAACGTTTTCTTCATTAAGGGCTTTAGCAAGCTTATTTAAGTTTTCCAAAGAATCATCTTCGCCAATTTTAAATGGAGCTTCATAGTCTGAGATAAAGTATTCATCTCCAACAGCACCATTGATCTTGTCAATGATGTCTTCCTTGACACTAGCAACTGGCAACTTAGTCCATTGACCAGTTAATTCACCTGCGTTGTATGCGCCTAATGAACTTACGTAAACGTTAATTTCCATAATTTTTACCTCCAAAAATAAAAAGAGACAAGCACAAGCTTCTCTCCACATTTATTACTTAATTTCTCTATTGCATAATTTCTAAGCGTAACGATACAAATCCCAATCATTGACGTACTCGTCTGGATCAACGGTAATTAACCTCTCAAGAATATCTCGATTTTCATCGAAAGATCTTTCAAAGTAATCATCACCTGCTAGATCAGCAAGATCTTCACGTGGGATGTGAAGCGCCAATAGCTTGCCATTAACTCTAAATATAACTAACAGATAGCCACCAAAGACATCATGCATACCAACAAAGGCACACATATAAACTTTGCCGTTCACGGTTAGATATTTACCATTAATATCGCCTGAAGGGGTTAAGTCGTCCTGAGTAAAAAGCCCCTTTTCGGTTGAGATTAATTCATCGTACGTTTCAATTTCTGGCATGACTTTTCTTCCTCTCTCGTCATTTAAAACAGATTTATACGATCAGCGTTACTAGGATAGTCCTGCTTAAGGGATGCACCGACATGATGCAAAAAAGCAACGGCTTGCTCAGCTTTAGCTTTATCTAAGACAAAACTATTTTCCAATACGTAAACAACTGCATTGTTATTACTCTTGTCACAATCTGGATAAGAAAAGTTAACGAAGTAATTAGCTAACGATGCATAAAGCTTATCTTTAATCTGCTTCTTGTTTTTACAATTTTTGAAAGCTTCCGTTTGAATCTTAGTCGTCAAGATAAAGCGTGTATTTGGAACAATCCAAACCATCTCAATCTTGTTAAGTAAGACTGTCATAACGCCAGTACAAGAAAAAATTTCTCTAGGCAAGACAGAATTGCTAAGATCTCTAATATCTACGCTTGCACGTTGACAGTTTTGAAACTCATACCTTTTGGCCAAAGTTTCAAGCAAGACAACAATATCTTTCAAAATAGTTTTTTCTTTCATTTTTGTACCTCTTTAACAACAAAAAAGGCCAATAAATCAATCAAGATTTATTGGTCTTCCTAATAATACTTATATCAATCGTTTAGTTATCGATTAATACTACTCTTTTGCAACATCTTAGCTTTGAAAACATTGACCAGTGCGCTATTCAATAGCTTAATCCAGTTGTCCTCATAGTTACATGAGGCCCAAACGGATTGTAATGCGTTTGAATAAACGACTGCTTCAAAAGCTGTACCAAGATCAAGCTTCACGAATAAAGAAAGTGATTCTTCAAATTCCCGATCATCTGCCAAGACAAAATTTAAAATGTCATAGGCTGTCTTAATCTTGGCTGACCGTTTAATCCAACTATGGGAGCCATCATCATTTGGAATAACATTCTTCATGATGAACGCAATCTCATGATCGTATAGTTTCTCCAGCTTTAATGTTAGGTTAGTGTAAGTTTCCCGTTCCATTTTTAATACCTCTCTTTAATAAACTACATTAGTTAGTTTTGTTTTGCACGTTTAAGACTGTTTCACCAATCAAGTCATTTAATTCAGGAATTTCATGATTAACTTGCTGACAGTCTTGATAGACAATCCGATAAGTTTCTTCATGATATAAGTCCCTAATGCCAATTTCCAGATTAGAATTAGAAGCTGTCGGTTCAACGACATAATCATCATTTGCAAAAGCTTGGATGCTGTCGGTTTGCAGTTTCTTCATTTCATAAATAGCGTCTACAATATTTTCGTATTCGCCAATTTGACTAGTTTTGCCTTCATCGTTTGTTAAAAGTAACAAATACATTTTTATACCTCGCTCTAAACACAAAAAGACCAGTAAATCAAATTGATTCATTGGTCTTCTTTTAATACTTAGTTTGTTTTCAGAAAGATAGCTATTTATACGGTGTTACTTGCACTTCAATCCCAGCACTAAGAGCATCATCAATGCCTTTTGCTTTATCTGGTTGCCACACAGCTAACTGTACTTTGAAACCATTTTCATGAAGCATATTGATTAAATTGGAGTAATTATATGCCACCTGATCGTTTTGTAGCATGTCCATGTCATAAGCGATTGTTACAGTAGTTACATGTAACTTTTTAAGCATAGGCAAGAACTTGCGGTAAGAATTAACACCAGCAACAGCTAAAACATCACGACCGTAATCATCTAGTTGTTCTTTAGTAAAAGCTTTAGATAATTTCATAGCAGTAATGTAACCCTTTAAACCACCTTCAGTTACCCAAATTGCTTTAGGCTTATCAATATATTTTTGCAAGCATTGACGTTCTTCAGGATTATTAGGATTGAGCTGAGCAACAGTTGGATTATAAGCAACTTGAACAGGCCACTTTCCAGTAGTGTCAGCACCGTCTTTCTCTGAAAGAGAAGAAACCCAATAATATTTAGCTTCTGAACTTACTTCAAAAGTATAATTTTCCTTCATTACGTCAACACCATAGCTAAGAGTAACTTCCTTTTTACCATCTAATTTGCCTTTAGCAATCATTTCTTTTTTGCCAAACGCATAACAATAAACAGAATATGTATCATCATTAATGTAGACTTTTAAATCTCCTTCATTAAGATGTAAGCCTTGCTTAATGACTGCATATTTCTTGGGATGATCTATTCTGATTTGAAAAGCACGAATACGATTATATTCATCGTAATAAGGAATCAACATTCCTTCTGGAGCGTGCTTTTCGTTTTTACCGTTCACTGTTGAAAAATTAGGGAAAGAAAAATCTTGTCCCCTAAAGCTAGCAGTTGATAAATAAAAACCTGGAACTCCATGCCATAGATTCTCTGGCAATTTGTATTTCTTAAGGACATTATTCCATCTGGAAAGACAAATAATCTTGCCATCATCACTTGGCTTGAGTTTAGCTTGGATAAAGTATGGCTTACCATCTGCCCTTTTTAAATAAAAAGAACCGAAGCCACGTGAATGATGAAGATTAATATCTTCATCACTTAACCCACGCTTTTTGAGATTTTCCAAATGAGATTGAGTTAATGGATATGCTTGGAGCAATAAGCGATACATGGTATCTGTTACTTTTGGGGATGCCATTGGAAAAGTATGGTTATAATTGATCGCATTAGCGTCAAACTTAACTGCTTCATCCAGGTTTACCAATTTGTACAGATAGCCGCCTATCGCTTTAATATCCTTGACATACTTAAATCCATTAATGGATTCGGTTGTTTGCTTAACTCTTTGACAGATAATCTTAGTACCAGTTGCATTGACTTGACACCAAGTTTTATGACCACAAATAGGACAAGATGCACCTGCAAAACGCAAGAAGTGTACATTTTGATTTTTGTAATCAATGTCCTTCATACCATTGGGAGTTAAGTTACCGCCAAAACGCATTTCAAGCTCTGATAATTTAGTTACCATTTTGTTTCCCTTCCATAAAAATATTACTTACGCCACAATTCTTAATGTTAATTTCTTATTTAAAATCACACCTTTCACTTTTACATATCAAAAAAGAAACATCGAAAATGCTCAATGTTCCTTAATTACTTACTAACTTTTAAAAATTTTTACGCATGACTTACCAAACGATAAATCAAGAACTACATTAAGACATACTACTGCTTCAATGGAAGCAATAAAACTAAATAAACCACCTAATACGTCAAATGTGACGCTGTTACAACTTT
>NZ_CANBCQ010000046.1 GCF_947367125.1 uncultured Lactobacillus sp. | reverse complement strand
TATAAGCTTCTGCCGCATTCCTTAACGCGACTTTATTAATTTACCTTATTTTCTCCTCTTTGGCAAGTCTGTGTTTTCGTTCGGGTTTGCCGCGATACACTAGGTGGTGTTGTAACTATTACTCAAATATATTTTCATCCAATCAAAAAGATTTACTTAATTTATACTTAAATAATTCGAAAATTGCCGTTTTCTTCTATAATTTCTGCAAAAAATAATTTTATTTTTTTCAAAATTATTTATTTTCTCTAAATTAAATCAAGATTCCGTTGCAGTGATCTATTTCATGCTGAATCGTCTCTGCTACAAAACCACTAAAGCTTTGAGTTACTTTTTCCATCTTTAAATTCTGATAAGTGACTGTAATTTCCTCATAGCGTTGAACTTGTTGCTCGCCTTCTAAAGATAGACATCCCTCCGTTGCAAGATACAGCTTCTTTTTCTGAATAATACGTGGGTTCAACATTACAAATGGAAGTGGTCCAGCATAAAAGGCAATAATTCTTTTTGTTTTACCAATCATATTTGCAGCTACTCCTGCAGCCCTGCCTTGATTAGCCATCAATGTATCGCGCAAGTCCGTAACAATTTGCAAATCGTTTTTTTCGGCTACGCTAGATTTTTGTCTTAAAAACAATTGATCATGAATTATCTTTTGTACTGTCATATTTCTATTCCTTCATCAATAAATATTTTTATTCATTATAATTATAAACGAGGTGACATCCATTGAATAATCAAGCGAGTTTTAAATTATCCCCTTATCATCAACTTAATCATGAACAAACACTCTTAGTCCAAAAGATTTTGAACTTTGCCGTTGCACATATTGCTAATCAAAGCTATCCAGCAATTTTTACTATCTATGGTGCAGCCGGTACGGGTAAAAGCGTGGTTCTTTCGGCACTTTTTGACCAATTACAAAAATTAAGTCGACAAAAGAGCGGCAAATTGTACAAGACGCAAAATTATTTCTTAGTCAATCACCCTGAACTTTTAAAAGTCTATAAACAAATTGCAGGGCCAATCAAAGAATTATATAAGAAGAATTACATGCGGCCGACATCATTTATTAATCAGCTTGATAAAAAGCAAAGCAGCGCCGATATTGTTGTGATCGATGAAGCACACCTGCTTTTATCCCAAGCTGATCACTACAATAATTTTTATCATGACAATCAATTAAGCGAAATTATTAAGCGGGCTAAAATTGTCATTCTGGTATTTGATGAAACTCAAGTTTTACGAATGAAAAGTTTTTGGACCCGTGAACGCCTTGAAGCAATTACTCATCAATATACCCATGAAGATTATCAATTGCAGCATCAATTCAGAATGATGGCCCCTGATAGTTTAGTAAAGTGGTTTGATTCTTTTACTCAAGGAAAACTAATGCCCTTAACCAAAGAAATGTGGCATAACTACGACTTTCGGATTTTTACCGATGCCGAAAAAATGCGGCAAGAAATTGTAAAGCGCAATCAAACAGCTGGACTAGCGCGAATTCTTTCAACTTCTGGCTACCCATCTACTTTAGATGGTGGCAAACACTATATTGAAGAAGGAAAATTCAAGATGCCGTGGGATCAATATAACTATACTGCAACACCGTGGGCTGAAATTCCTGAAACCATCAATGAAGTTGGTTCCATCTATACTTGCCAAGGATTTGACTTAAACTACGCTGGAATTATTATCGGTCCACCAATCAGTTTAGTTTCAGGAACTAATCAGCTTAAGGTTGATTTAGACAAAATTACCGATATCGAAATGTTCAAAAAGCGTAGTGACCTGACTGATCCGCAAGAAAAAATAAAATACGAAGAAAAAATGGTTATGAATTCACTTAATGTTCTATTTAAACGTGGCATTTACGGAACTTATTTATATGCTCACGATCCTAAGTTAAGAGAAAAACTAGCTCAGCTTTTTCAGCAAACTCAACAAAAGTAAGCCTTTTCAACAATATTATTGCTTGTATGGTGCAAAGATCGCGCTAAAATGTAGACATGACACTTTTAAGGGAGGCCTTTAAAATTTTTAAAAAATCAATTATCGGCTTGGCAGCTGCAGCTTTAATCACTACCATGCCTGCACTAGCAATCAGCAAGCCAATACAAGTACAAGCCAGTTCATACTCTAAAAGCGAGATGCGCAGCTTCGTCCGTAATACTTTAGCTCAAAGCAATAACCGCGGTAGTCTCGTTATTATCAAAAACGGCAAACCACAACAAATTAGTTACGGCTATGCTTGGTATGGTAAACAAATCGGCAATGGGAATGATAATGTAGTTTACCCTGCTGCTTCTTTACAAAAAATTGTTACAGCAGCGATGGTAATTCAGCTAATGAACGAAAATTGGCACACTACTCAAAAATTCACTCAAAATACCAAAATTTCACGCTGGTATCCTAATCTCAAAAATGCCGACAACATTACTCTTGGTCAATTAATGACCCATACTTCCGGCATTCAAGCAGCTAATACCGAAATTGATCGCGGTAAAGTCTTAAGCGAAAACGATGCAATTAATTGGGCTGTTGACAATGCTAACAATAGTACATCAGGGACCCCTGGAACTTATTTTTACAATAATACTAACTACATTCTTTTAGCGGGAATTATCAGTAAAGTTAGCGGTCAATCTTATGAAAGCAATTTTAATAACCGGATCATCAATAAGTTAGGCTTAGCTAACACTTTCCTTTATCAAAATATTCCAAATTGGAAAACCGATCCCATTTCTTATATTTGGAGCAACGGCAAAAATTACCAAAACGCGGAATACGTGAAGAAAACTCTCGCCTCCCAACTTCCAGGTGCAGGTAACATGTTTACTACGCCAATGGATTACTACAAAATTCAACTTGGCTTAACCAATGGTAATATTTTAAGCAAAGCTGATTTCCATTACTTAACTCATCTTAAAAGTGCCACAACTAACTACTCTGGTGGTGTTCACTTAGACGATGACACCACTAAATCTGCCTATGGTAGTTTAAGCAATACTCACTTTGGCAACTGGTTCAAAATGACCACCGACAACCGCTACGGCTTGATTATGTTCTTGAATCAAACTAGTGGCAGTGAAAGTGATCAAAAAGATGTAGGAACTAAAATCCTAGACCATATTAAACCAGGTATGTTTGATGAGGATAATAACCAAGATGATCAAGATTAATCGAAACTGATGCTGATGCCGATTAAATCAAAAAAAGTCTTTCCCAACGGAAAGGCTTTTTTAGTTATTCAAATAATAATTCGTTCATCGACTCACTTAACGGCTGCTGCAACAATAAATTCATCCCTACCGCCGCTTTCCTCTTTGCCCCAAGCAATTCTTCACTAACAGAATCTGCCTGAATCTTAGCTTCACCTAAATAAAAGAACTGCTTACTATCTGCATCGCTTCTTTTAACAAATAAATGCAGGTGCATCCCTGGCGTATGCAACAAACGCTGTACTTCTTCAGAATCCAAATGACGGGGCACTCGCGTATACCAGCGCAAACTTCGACCATCAGCTAACGTATTTTGATACAAAGCATTGCGTTTTTTCTGGTCATCTTTGTGATATGTAATAAAAATTGGCGTATCTTTTTCACCTACGCGATAACCATACATCGGTGCTGAAACATCTTTCGGCCAGTTCAACAAACGGCAGGCATCTTTACGATCATACTGCTGATACAAGGTAAATTGTTGTTGATTATTATACTTTTGATTTAAAGCTAGCCCTGTTTTGATAACATCAATGAATAGTTCTTTAAAATTCGGCTGCTTTAAAGCTGACCGTAATGACGCATTTAATTGATAATCAAATAAATTACTGTGCTCAACTAGCGGCAAATCACCATATTGCTTTCTTTTAGTAGTCTTACCCTGCTTCACATCAAAAAATGACAGCGATAAGATTGCCATCACCGAAGCCAAAACTTCATCATTTACATAGGCGCGGTGCTGCTTTAACTGGGTTAAATAGTCTTCTTGTTTAACTACATTTTGCTCCAGCAGCATTTTTAACAATAATAATTCATGAATTCTTTTGCCACTAAGTAATTCTTTAGTTAAAAACGTCAATACTTCATGTTCGTACTTTGACAAAACTACTTCTTCGCCCATTTTATGTAAAAAATCCGCATAATTATCTAAGCCGTGATTTTGGGCAAAAACAGTTGGTGTCACGGAGCCATACTGATAAAAATCAAATAAAAGTGGTAGCCGCCCCAATTTATTCTTTAAATCATGATAGCTTTGGCGCAACTCACGCATCCCATCAAGCTTAACATTATCCAGCGAAGCCAAAATTTTTTCACTGGCAATTTTGCTAAAGTTAATTGTTGAAACATCGATAAAATCAGGCAAGCGTGTTTCTCGTTTTGCTTGGTCCTTGCTTCTAGACGTATCTTGATTCAATGCAATCGGAATCAAATAATTATTCTTATAGTTACCAATAAAGTCCAGTACAACCGTAAAATCCTTACCTGGATACTTACGCAAACCACGACCTAACTGCTGAATAAACACAATACTGGACTGGGTATTACGCAGCATGACGATTTGATTTAATGCCGGAATATCAATGCCTTCATTAAACAAATCGACCGCAACAATATATTCAATTTTTCCTTCGCATAAAGCTGCTACCACTTCATTGCGTCTTTTGGCACTATCTTCATTTGTTAAAGCAATGGCTGGATGTTTTCTTTGGGTAAATAATCGCGCTAATTCGCGAGCTTCATCCTGGCGGCTGCAAAAGACTAGCCCTTTAGCCGCTGGCCCACAATAGCCATAGTATTCTAATTCTTTTAATACATAATCGACCCGTGTACTTGAAACTAAATAGCGTAAATTCGTTGTTTCATCAATACTTACCCCATCGGCTTCATAATCTTGAACTCCTACATAATGAAAAGGAGCCAGCATCTTTTCTTCAAGTGCATCCCGCAGGCGAATTTCATAGGCCAAATTATAATCAAAAATCTGGTAAACATTCTGTTCATCCATCCGCTCAGGTGTTGCCGTCATGCCCAAGCAAAAGTTTGGTTTAAAATACTGCAAAATTCGCTGATATGACGGAGCAGCCGCCCGATGCGCCTCATCAATCAAGATATAGTCAAATTCATCATTCTTAAATTGAGCCAACATGTCCGGCCGACTCATAGTTTGCACCGTCGCAAACAAATACTTTACCTGCAAATCGTGCTTATTGCCAGTTAATAAACCATAATCTGATTTTTTGCCACCAATTACCCGATAAAAACTAGCCAGTGACTTTTTAGCTATTTGCTCGCGGTGAACTAAATATAAAAAACGTCGTGGTTGATATTTTTTAACAGCAAATGCACCCAAATAAGTCTTACCTGTTCCAGTGGCAGACACTACTAAGCCACGTTTTTCACCATTGGCAACAAGTAACTTTAATTGCTTTAAAGCTTCCTGCTGCATTTTATTAGGTAAAATTTTTGCCACTTGTTGCTTAGAAGTAACTGACTTAGGCTTGATCCAATTTTGACGATAATTTGCTAACCAAGCTGCATTCAAAACAAAGCTATTGTGTCTCAAATCAGCAATTTTATTTGCCAATTGTGCCGTTAGATCTGCTTGCTGTTTAGAGCTCACTTTTAGTGCCCATTCATAATTCGCTAATAAAGCTGACCGCGTAAAATTAGCACTCCCAATGATTATCGTTTGATAGTCTTCATGCTCAAATAAATACCCTTTAGCATGAAAACCTGCCTGATTAGCAATGCGTATTTCCAAATTAGGAATCTTCTGCAATTCAGTAAAAACGCGGGGATTATTAAAACCCAGATAGTCGCCTGTAATAATTGTGCCCTGGACTCCTTTTTGAGCTAAATCGGCCATTACTACTTTAAATGGCACTAACATGTCTTGTGTAATAAAAGCTACTGCCCAGGTAAAGCTTTGACAGCTATAAAGTTCACGGCGTAAAGTTAGCCAAATTTTTTCTTGTTGATTATTGCTTAATAGTTTAGGACCAAATTCTTCACTGCCCAAATAATTTTGATTATCAAAGCCATTCAAAATTGCATCCCTGATTGCGTCTACCATCTTTTTCACCTCACAAAAATTCTACTAAAAAAGCACTCGTCTGAAAAACGAATGCTTTTATTTATCTATTTCTGTTGCCATTTTTCATGCCAGCGATACAAAATTAGTGGCAAAACAGAGACGATGGCGCACATTCCAATTAAAGTCCAAACATAAACAGCCCGCAAGTTGCTTGGTGTACCTTGTGCTGGTACAAATGTAACGAAGAAGGCCACAATTGTAATTGCCAAGGCTAACACTGAAATAGCAATACTTAAATTAGGATTCTTGCTCATGTAATACAGGCGATGATAGTCTTCATGCTGTTTCTTTAAAACCATGTAGGCAATAAGCATAATCATGTAAACCATCAAATATTGTGCCGTAGTTGCCGCCAGCGAAACATTGAAGGCAAAGTCTGCATCAGCTCCACTTGTAAAAGTAATCAATAAAGCTGAAATCGTAACAATGCTTGATTGCAAAATCATAATTCTTAATGGCACGCCATGCTTAGTGGTTTTGGCAAAAAACTTAGGCATATAGCCTTCCTTAGCCGCTTCATACATCCCTTGGTTAGGTCCGGCAATCCAGTTGCCCAGTTCACCAATGATCCCACAAGCTAGCATGACACCAACAATTTTTTGCAAAATATCACCCGGCAAACCAATTGAAGTCAATAATCTACCATAGGTGTAAACAAAACCTGTACTATTTTGAATCTCACTCTTAGGAACCGTCATCCCAATAGCCATACTCCCAAGCAAGTCAAAGCAAATCGCAGTTACGGCTAAACCAAGCATAACCTTTGAATATGACTTGATATGATCTAAGTTCTTAACATGCGGCGCAGAAGCTTCACCACCACAAAAGGCCAACATAAATGGCACAAAAGCAACTAATGTATTACCGTTCAATTTATGCGGAATGACGGTCTGCCAATTAATTGTCATGTGCAAGGGTTGACCTTGAGCTACATAAACTAAGAACGAAATAATTAATAAAATTACCGGTGTCGCAATTCCCAGAATAAACAACCATTCAGCGATTCGACCAATCTTTCTGACTCCGATCACCTGGATTGCGGTTGCACCCCACAGGATAATCATCATTAATAAGAAACGTACTATCGG
Organism: uncultured Lactobacillus sp.; assembly: GCF_947367125.1. Taxonomy (GTDB): domain Bacteria; phylum Bacillota; class Bacilli; order Lactobacillales; family Lactobacillaceae; genus Lactobacillus. The sequence continues at coordinate 12,774 of NZ_CANBCQ010000046.1, read as the reverse complement.
TGTGGTATTAAACCAAGGCGTCCCAAAAGTAATTGAAAGTGCCCCAATGATCACATACATCATCGTATCCATCCCTACTGTGATATGGATCCACTGATAAAACATGGCCGTCCAGCCAGTCTTATCGCCTAATGAGCCTTTCACCCAAGTAAAAATACCACCTTTTTCCCAACCATCAATTGATGCCATTTCCCCGGCTATTTGCGTAATTGGAATAAACCAGGCAATACCAGCAATTAACAAATAAAATAATGCGGTTGCTCCAGTTTTACCAAATGGCGCAAGCTCGTCAACGGAAATAACCATTGAACTAGTCATCGCGAATAGCTTAAATGCTGTCAGACGATTGTACTTCAGATCCTGCTCCAAAGCCCAATCTTCTTTTTTCTCGTTATTCAAAGAATTTCAACCCCTACTTCTTTTTCAAAATAAAAACATTTCAAAAAGAAATTATACTAGGGCTTGCTTCAATTTAAAGATTTATTTCAAGCAAAATTGGGCAGTGGTCTGCTCGTTTGCCCGTATCGATCATCTCTGAGCGGACCACCTGATCAGCAATGCGATTGCTTACTAGCCAATAATCAATTCTCCAGCCTGAGTTGTTTGCCTTAGCGGTTCTAACCCGTTGTGCCCACCAAGAATATACATCTGTAATATCCCCATGAACTTTTCTAAAAGTGTCGGTAAAACCTGCATTAAGCAAATTGGTAAAGTCGGCTCTTTCTTCATCAGTAAAACCTGCTGAGTGATGATTATTTTCGGGATGCTTCAGGTCGATCTCAGTATGAGCACAGTTGTAATCACCACTAGCTAAAATTGGCTTTTGTTTATCTAACTTCTTCAAATATTCAACATACTTTTGATCCCAAATTTGACGATCACTCAGCCGCTTCAAGCCACTGCCTGAATTTGGCGTATAAACCTGGGTGACAAAGCATTTATCAAATTCCAGTGTGATTATCCGTCCCTCATGATCCATCGGCTCAGGAGCGCCAATAACTGGCTCAGATGCCACAGGAGTTAATTCCTTCTTATATAAATACATTGTGCCAGCATAGCCTTTTCTAGCTGGTTCTTCTGAAGAGCGCCAAACATAGTCATACTCAGGGAACTTTTCAGCCAACACTTCTTTATGTTTTTTAGTTGGCCCAGTTGCACGCAGCTTAGTTTCTTGAATCGCAATAATATCTGGATTGGCATCATGAATTTTAGTTAAAACTTGCCGCGTTTCTTCCGCCCTAGCTGAAGTACCAGTCAGAGCTGCATTTAATGAATCGATATTCCATGAAATTAAGATCATTTTTCTTCCCCTTTGTTTTAGTTCTCAAGTTTAATTATAACGAAAAAAAGAAAAAGGACTGATTTAGATGACTTTTCTAAACCAGCCCTTTTAAGGGAGTTGTGTTGAATGAGAATAACGAGATTTTTTTACATTAGTCTACTCATCACTAATGTTGCGAAGATAAATCATCAAGATTAACAAAAGGTTCAACGCAAGAGATGATGCAGGGGACTTGATTCCTTACCCTCGCAAAAAGGGGATGGACTTTATCAATCTTAGCTTCTGTGGTCGCATAGGGGACAACCAACAAGAAGCAATACCCAATGTATGAATTAATAAAGGCCTAATAGGATGTATTAATAAGGAATTAGAAGATTTGTTACCTTCTTACAATTCATCTCTATTTTGTTGCGTTGTATTTTTGTTATGAGTATATAATATCAGTGCTATGACATACTGTCACTATTTATTTTATGTCTTTAGAAATCCTTAAACTTTTACATCAAAAAAAGCAAACTAACTCTTGCTTGAGTTAGCTTGCTTCTTAGTAAATAGAAATTAGGGTATTAAAAATTAAGATCTGCGCTTCTTGCTATCTGCTAATCCTAATAAACTTCCAGCAGCTGCAATAGCTACACCGATAGCAGTTAGAGCAACGTTATCCTTCTTCCCCGTTTGTGGCAAAGTAGCTTTTTGTTCACTGTTTACCGTCTTCTTCATAGTTGGGGAAGCTGGCTTAGCTGTAGCTAAAGGTCTTACAGTAACACGACCATTATTAGCATTTTCGCCATTGCCTAGACCAGAATTCTTAGTTTGCTCACCGCGGCCTTTAGCACTAGTCTTCTTGCCGCCATTATCCTTGGCTGGAGTCTTAGTAGCATGAGGAGTTGGTGCAGGGGTGTCATCATTATTATCTGGAGTTGGTGTGATTGGCTTCTGTTCTGGTTTTACAGGTGGAGTAACTGGAGTTGGATTATCACCTGGATCTACCGGTGGAGTAACCGGCGTATCTGGAGTGCCAGGGTTATTAGCCTTATAGTTAATTACTACCTTAGCATTTGGAGTATCTGGAGTTACTGCCATAGCAGGAACTTGGGCTGGATCTGCAGTGTAACCTTTTACTTGATCTGGAGTAAATACACCCCAGGCAGCAGGACCATCAGCTTTCCAAGTGCCAGCCTTAATAATTTTGCTGTGATCAGCACTATCTACAGTATTAGTACGAGTGAAAGTTACTGATTGCTTGATTGTCTTAGGATCTTGGTTTGGAATATTTTCAACAATAGTCCGCACTACTTCGTGGTTTTCATTAATTTCTTCAGTTACTACGATAGTAGTCTTGCTGTCGGTTGTCTTACCATCTGGCCAGTGAGTTACTACAACTGCAGGAATATGTCCGCCCTTATCAATATCTGGTGTAGTCTCCCAAGTATAAGTCGTGTCAGGAATCTTGTCCTTGATATCGTTAGAGTTAGTAACTACAGTACTTGGATCTGGAACCTTATCACTCTTTGGTACATAGATAATGCCTGGCACAGTTGGTGCGATGACAGTTACAGGGACGACCGTAGTGCCTTTAGTACCATCTGGATAAGTTACTTCAACTACACCTTGAGTAGAACCCGGCGTCTTAGTTGATGGAACTTGCGCCCAGTGGATGTCAGTAGTACCAGCAGGTTCACCGGTAATGCCCTTAGTAGGATCCGGAGTATCTGCATCAATATGAGTTATGATTGGCTGACCTTGAAGGTCGACTACAGTGACTTTAACGCCAACAGATTGTCCCAATTCACTTTTATAGGTAACGTCTATTATTGCGCTATAGTCTCCAGCCTTATTGGTATTTACCTGATCCTTGATATTTTTACTCCATTCAACATTTTGATAGGCCTTATCAATATTGGTTGGCAAGCCTCTGTATGCATCCTGGGTAGTAAGGTTCTGCCCTTTATTAACATAAATTACACCACCTTTAGCAATAGGTGCATATTTATAATCTGCATAAACGTTTGCTACATCATGATCTAATGCATAACCCCAGTTAATATTTGAAGTTAATTCTTTATTTGAATACATACTTCCATCTTTATGATGGATGGGGAATACATTATCAACATGGTAAATATTTTTATTTTCATCAGTAATAGTTAGACCACCAGCTGCCCTATACTTAATACCATCTTTTAAATATGTATCTCTAGTAATGCCTAACTTAGCTAATTGTTCATCTGAGAGCTCTTTACCTTCTAAGCCTAATAAAGTTAAAACATCTTTATTGGTAATAGCATTATTTTGATTGCTTGAAACATTATTATTTTTTACAGCTACATTAGAATCCACCTTTTCTTCTCTAAGAGACTCTGAAGTACCACTGTTAGTGGATGGAGCATTAGAATCTGCAATGTCTGCGGATTCCTTACTATCTAGCGCAATATCTCTTGAAGCATTTTCATTTTTATTTTGTCCTTGCAAGTCATCATTTTGATGGCTGTCTTCAATTTCAGTTTGTTGACCAGCAACTTTAGTTACCTCTTCAGACTCTGCTTTAGCAGTATTTCCTATACTATCGGCGTGTACGGCCTGACCACCAAATACCATAAAAGTTGTACCTACTAATACGGAAGCAACTCCAACTGTTAACTTGCGAAGGCTAAAGTGCTGCTGTGTTTCACTTTTCCTTATTAAATTTTTCTCCATTACGTTTTCCTCACTTAATACTAAGCAATTTCAGTCCATTTAGTATAAGTTTCTCTTCTACTATCACCTACTGGATATGCATAATCAGTGTATCTAATCTTATAGAAGTGCTTATCAACTTTAATGTAACTTACTACGCCATATGCATCTGTAATTTTTGATGTTATCTTAACTGTTCTGTAAAGCTTACCATTATCTTTATGATCTCTACCATCTTCTACTCCAATAACGTCAAGACTTACGTCAACATCTTGAGTAGTACCATCACTGTAATGAACAGTTGCAATACCTGGGATGTTAGCACCTGGTACAGCTGTGCTTGGAGTATTCTTCCAAGTTACATCAGTAATACCAAAGTGATCTACAGTTGAAATATTAACAGTGGTCTTAGCTGCTGGAGCGACATCATTTTGATATACCTTTTGAATATCACCTGCAGTAGCACCTTGAACAGTTACAGGGATGTCAAGAGTAGTAGTATAGCCATCGGCATAAGTAATCTTCAAAGTACCAGTTTCGTCAGTAATTGATGAAGTATTTGGTACATTTGCCCAAGTTACAGTTACACCTACTGGCTTATCAATTATCTTACCGTCCTTGTCAGTCCAGCTTAAGTTTACATTTGCTGGATCCAATGATGGAACATTTTCGTTAGCGCCTACGTGAGTAGTTACCTTTTCACCAGCTGGAACTGATACATGATACTTAAGAATGTAGTTGAATACTACGTCAGCAAGTTTATCTACTGAACCATCTGCTACTACTGAAGCACCTGCTTCTGGGTTAGTTACAACATAACCTGGGATTGATGGAGCGTTATATGTCTCAACAGTTCGTGGCTTCCATGCATTCCACTTGATTTCGCCAGTTACAACGTTCTTCACACCGGTTCTGTGAAGAGTTACAGTTTGCGTATCTGCATATTTCTTCTCGCCATTTACATCAGTGTAAATATCACGGGTTACATTCTTTTCAGTACCTTCACCATCAGTGATAACTTGAGTATTTGACTTGTAGTTGAATACTACATCGGTGAGTTTGTCTACTGAACCATCAACTGTTACGGCTGGACCAGCATCTGGGTTGGTTACTGTGTAGTTATCAACCTTAGGAGCAACCGCTTTTTCAATTGTGCCTGTTGTCCAATCACTCCACTTAATCTCACCAGTTACAACGTTCTTATCACCAGTTCTATGAAGAGTTACACTTTGAGTATATGCTGGATCGTCAGATTTAACACCATCAAGACTAGTGTAAACATCACGAGTTATGGTCTTTTCAGTACCTTCACCTGTAGTGATGGTTTCATGATTGTCTTTGTAGTTGAATACTACGTCGGCAAGCTTATCTACTGAACCATCTAGAGTCACAGCTGGTGCTGCATCTGGATTAATTACAGTATGGTCCTTAATTTCTGGGGCCTTGTATGCTGACATAGTCTTTGGTTCCCATGCGTTCCACTTAATTTCACCAGTAGCCATGTTCTTGTCACCGGTTCTATGAAGATCTTCAATTTGAGTATCTACCTTTGTAACGGTACCATCCACATTAGTGTAAATGTCACGGGTAATATTCATCGTAGTACCTTCACCTGTAGTTATAGTTTCATGATTTGCTTTGTAAGTAAATACTACATCAGCAAGTTTATCTACTAAACCATCAACTGTTACAGCTGGACCGGCATCTGGGTTGGTTACTGTGTAGTTATCAACCTTAGGAGCCACTGCCTTTTCAATTGTCTTTGGTTCCCATGCGTTCCACTTGATTTCACCAGTTACAACATTCTTATCACCGGTTCTATGAAGGGTAACACTTTGAGTATATGCTGGTTTATCAGATTTAATACCGTCAAGACTAGTATAAACATCACGAGTTACAGTCTTCTCAGTACCTTCACCTTCAGTAATGGTTTCATGATTGTCTTTGTAGTTGAATACTACGTCGGCAAGTTTATCTACTGAACCATCTAAGATTACAGCTGGGGCCGCATCTGGATTAATTACAGTGTGATCTTTAATTACTGGTGCTGGGTATACTGACATATTCTTAGTTTCCCATGGATTCCAAGTAATTTCACCAGTAGCCATATTCTTATCACCAGTTCTGTGAAGAGTTTCGCTTTGAACATCTACCTTTGTAACGGTACCATCCACATTAGTGTAAATGTCACGAGTTACAGCCATAGCAGTTCCCTCACCTTCAGTGATACTTTGGTGATTTGCTTTGTAAATAAAGGTTACAGGGGCAAGTTTATCTACTGAACCGTCTACCGTTACAGCTGGAGCGGCATCTGGATTTTGAACAGTATAATTTTCATATTCTGGAGCATCAAACTTACCCATTGTTACAGGTTGCCAATCCGTATAAGTCACCTTACCAGTTACTAAGTTTCTTTCACCAGTTCTAGTTAATTGAACTGATTGGTTCTGGTACAAGGTCTTGTCTTGACCTTCAAGTTGAGTGTAAATTGCTCTAGTCACTGTCTTTTGGGTATCGTTGTAAACAGGTGCGGTGCCTTCAACTACGTAAATAGTTTTTGCTTCGGTTGGAGCTACATTACCAAACTTAACAGTAATTTGTGATGGCTCACCTTCCGCTAACTTGTAATTTACAGGAACCTTCACATCGTAAACAACAGTTGAATTAGTTTGACCACCAACATTATCAGTTGAAACAACTTGATTATTTGTCTTATCTACATAATTAATTTGTTGATTGAAGTAGTTAGCAGCATACCTAAACGTTACAGTTGAGTTTTGTGTATCGCCATTAACCACAACTGCTCTAGCATCATTTGGATTAATTACAGTGTATCCCTTAAATTCTGGAGCATTTACTGCTTTAAATGACTTAGTATTCCATTGACCATAAGTTACCTCACCAGTTACTAAATCAGTATTAGTTGATCTAGTTAAGATTGCTTTTTGGTTTTGAACAGTCTCTGTATTGCCGTTTTCAGGGTTGATTGCAACAACATCTCTAATCACGGTCTTATGATCACCATCTTGATCAAACTTATGACCATGTTCAACTAAGATATTGATTGGGGCGGCTTCCTTGGTACCAAATGTAATACTGCTTGGAATTTGTTGACCTGGAACAATTACCCAATTAGTGGGTGCTTGGGCAGTATATGCAACTGTTTCATTAGTCTTACCATTAATATTATCCGTTCCAACAATGTGAGTATTATCGTTAATATCAACATAGTTTACAACTTGCTTTTGTGCATTCGCAGTGTATTCAAAGATTACATTATCAAGCTTCACATCTTTAGCATTTTTGTTTCCATGTAATACTACTTCTGGAGCGGCATCTGGGTTTTGAACAGTATAGCCGGCAACATCTGGAGCATTTACTTTGGTAAGAGTTGCTGGTTGCCAATCATTCCAAGTGATTTCACCAGAAACCATGTTCTTGTCTCCAGTCCTATGTAGAGTGATTGATTGACGAGCTACCACAGATAACACTCCATCAACATTTTTAAATACATCACGACTCACATTCATTTGACTGTCAGCACCAGAATCGATAGTTTCGTGATTTGCCTTGTACTGGAATACTACATCAGGTAACTTATCAACTGAACCATCTACCATAATAGCCTTACCAGCATCTGGGTTAACCACTGTATAGTTAGTATATGATGGGGCTTTGTATGCATCCATTTGTTTTGGTTGCCATGCATCCCAAACGATTTCACCAGTCTTATTATTCTTGGTACCTGTTCTCTGAAGGATTACACTTTGAGTATCAACCTTAGTTGGCTCATCTTGACCTTCTAATTGAGTATAAATACCACGTGAGAATGTCTTTTCAGTACCTTCGCCTGTAGTTACTTGATCATGTAATTTCTTAACTACAATAGTAGTTTGTGAAGTAGTAGTCTTACCATCAGTCCAGTGAGTAATTATAGTTGCTGGGAATGAGCCAGGGGTTGCAGTACTTGGAGTATCTTGCCAAGTATAAGTAGTACCTGGTAATTTGGAATTAATATCACCACTATTAGTAATAACTGATTCTGCGCTAGGTGTTGGATCATCTTGCCATACAGTTACAGTCTTTTGGGCTTCTGGAGCGAGTACATGAAGAGTTACATTGGCAGTGCCCTTGTTACCATCTGGGTAAATTACCTCTACAGTACCCTTTGAGTCACCAGCCTTGTCAGTCGATGGTTGATCAGTCCAGGTTGCTTTAGCACCACTTGGTTGACCATCTACACTAGTGTCAGCGGCAGGTACGTCAGCACCGATGTGTGTAGTAATCTCTTTACCTTGAAGATCAACAACTACTACTTTAACACCAACTGATTGACCTAATTCACTTTTATAGACTACAGCAACCGCAGCGTCATATGTACCAACTTTATTAATATCTACCTGATTACCAATATTCTTATCCCAATCTACACTTTGATAAGCTTTATCAATATTGGTTGGTAAGCCTCTATAAGCATCTTGAGAAGTAAGTGTATGACCTTTATTAATATAGATAACCCCACCTTGAGCAACAGGTGCATACTTATAATCTGCATCAGCTCCCTCTATTTCGTGGTCCAATGCATAGTCCCAATCAATATTCGAAACTAGTTCCTCATTTGAATACATACTACCATCTTTATGATGAAGAGGAACTATACCATCAACTTTAGATGAGTCTCCATCCATATCATGGATAGTTATACTTCCTGTCGCTCTATATTTAATTCCATCTTTTACATATGTATCTTTGGTAATTCCCAACTTAGCTAACTGTTCATCAGAGAGTTCCCTGCCATTAAAACCTAGCAGGGCAAGTGCATCTTTTTGGGATATAGCATCTGAAGCTTTACTATTAGAATCAGAACTATTAGTTAAATCTGATGAATCATTAACTTTATTTTTAGTTTCAACCTTAGCACTATTATCAGTAACAGCTTCTTTATTTTGGAAATTTGTAGAATTATTAGTTGTAGTTTGTACTAATTCTGTTTTGGTATTCGTAGTTTCAGTCTCAGCTACTTCATCAGATTTACTACTTACTTCATTATTAGTATTTTTGACCTCATTCGTAGCTTTTACTTCATCAGCTTGGGGTAAATTATCTACTTTACTTTGTACTACCTCTTCAGTCTTTACTTGATTTGAAACATTGCTATCAGCTTGTGCAGTTTGAGTACCAAATACCATAAAAGTTGTACCTAATAAAACCGAAGCAACACCAATAGTTAACTTACGAAGACTAAATCTTTGATGGTCTTCTCCTCTATTAATAAATCTATTTTTCATATTTTCCTCCGTTATGTTTAAAAAAGTTATTTAACTAATTTCCAATCAGTGTATTTAATTTGCTTATTCCCGCCATCAGGAATACTCTGAATTACTCGATCTCTAGAGTATGTTTTACTTAACGAAATGACATCTACCGTACCATCTGAAGCAGTTACTTTTTGGTTAAAAGTAATTGTTCGATAAAGTAATTTATCATCTTTATGATCGATACCGTACTCAATTATCTTTGGATTTATCACAATTAAGATTCCTCAAATTCCTTATCTAACTTCCAAGAAGTATAAACCTCTCTATTTTTGTTACCTACCGGATAGGCATAATCAATGTACTTAATCTTGTAATAAGACTTAACAATTTTAATAAGCTGTACATTGCCTTCAGCATTCGTAACTTTAGAAGTTATCACAATATTTCTATATAGTTTCGCATTATCCTTATAATCTCTACCATCTTGTACTTCACGTACATCAACATAAGGATCAATAACTTGAACAGTACCATCAGTGTAATGAACAGCCACCTTACCAAATGATTGAACGGTTGGCTTGTCCATGGCTGGCTTTTCAATCCAATCAATACCACTAATGCCGAAGCGATCTACTGCGGTAGTATTAGCAAAATGACTAGCTTCTGGTAAAGTTGATTCATCATTTTGATTAACCTTAGCGCCATTATTTTTAACAGTTGCACCTAAAACCTTAACTGGAACGACAACCTCTTGTACTTCACCGTTAATGGTAATCTCTACAACTCCAGTACGATCAAAGCTATTATCAGCAGTAATTGTGGTCGTATTCGGATCAACTACCCAAGTAACTTGATAGCTCTTTGGGGCCTTAGTAATATTGCCATCGGTGTCCTTCCAGGTAAAGCTAATATTATTAGTACTTAATGATGGTGAAACCTTGGTATTGGCATTCACATGAGTAATTAAAGCATCCACATCTTCAACGCTAGCCTTAGGAATTGCATAAATCGTACCAAATGAAAGTCTTTGTGGTGCCCACCAATTAAACTTATTGTTGAAATCAGAATGACCATAAACTAATGATTTCCCATCAGTAAACTTAACGGCACCATTTGATCGATCAAAGGTGATGCCATCTTTACGTTGATCAATATTTTGATCCCAGCGACTTTGATTTTTACCGTTATAGTTGTATGAATAATCACCCCATTTATTCTCAGTTCTTAAGTAGTCAAGGTTCCAAGAATAATCGGCATTTTTACTGTGATTACCCGCAATCCATTGCTTTAAAGGCATTCCCTTAGCATCAATTACAACAGAATTACCGCCTATTGAGCTACCGCCTTCAAGACGCAACAAAATACCGTGTTGATTACCAGTACGTTGTAAATTGACATATTTAGCATTACCAAACTGAACCTTATCAGTGGCATCAACACCATACATTGAGATTAACCCTGTAGTATATAAATCTTGATCGTCACCTAAATAGCCAGCAAGCTTGTCACCATATTCATGCCAATCAGATTGAGCTGCATCTTGTAAATCGAGAGTTGCACCTTCATCAACCAATAAGTTTTGCTTACTATAGGCATTTGTAGAATAGCTACCAAATGAAATTAAGCCGTCAATTGCTGGCAATCCAGAATTTTCACGGACAATTTTTAAGGTAGCACCCTTCTTAACTTCTAAAGTATTATCGGCACCGCTAACCTTGTTAGTACCTATTGAAATAGGTGATACATGGTGTCCATTGTTATTGTCGCCCCATGCTACTTGACCATTATTATCTTGTAAAGTCTTAATATTTAAAGTTGCGCCTTCATTTAAAATTAAGTTACGAGCACCCCAAATAGCAGTAGTATTGCCACTGCCCATGTTCATTTCTACGTTGGCATTTTTATTGAGGATAACGTCACCATTACCTTCAATTAGAATACCCTTGGTATTTCTAACTGCGTGATTGGGATTAATCTGCAGCTTAGCACCTTCACCAACATTCACAGCGACATTATTATCGCCATCTCCAACAATCTTTATTGCAGCATTGCCATGTAGGAACCATGAATCACTAGTATCACTGACGTTCATGACTACATTTGCATTAGGATCAATATCAACTGAACGCGCATAAATTGCATTATAAGCACCATTATGCAGAGTTGAGTTAATGATGACGTTGCCTTTTAAGCCTACATTTACTTGTTCAGATCTAAGAAGCATATCACCAGTTTGTTCAACGTTATCATAGGTGATCTTGTCCTTTTGAGCGATCCTTACAGCTTCATTATTAAAGAAAAATGGCGAATAATTCTTATTAGTATTGGTAATATTAATGTCCTTTAAGGTAATGTCCCAAGGAGTATATTCCTTCTGACCAACTTTCCAATAATGGTTTGGGTCACAGAAACTAATAAAGTGATCACCAAAATTAATGGTGTTGCGCCTAGTGGCATCCTTACTGGTAATCGTTAACTTACGAGCAATATTCCAGTCTTGCCAATTATTTGCTGCACTATCTAGCTTAAGTTCATCTGTATTACCAGTCGCATTAATATCATTATTCAATATAATTGCATCAACATCTTTATTGCGAAGAGCTGATGTAAAGCTCTTCCAGTCGGTAACGTCAACAGGTGTGTTATAATGATCCGCCTGTTGGTTTTGCAATGTCTTAGTTGAACTGGTCTTAGTGGTATTATCTACGACTGTATTATTACCATTCGCCTTACTCTCTACTGTATCAATAGTGTTAATATTTGAACTTTTATCAGTCTTTATTACATTTGTAGTTGTCGAACTCGCTTGATCAACGACAGTCTTATTGTTAGCATTAGTCCTCTCTACTTGACTAGCACTCACATTCTGTTTTTGATTAGAAGCTTTATCAGCTACTTCTATCTTTTCACTTTCTTGACTACTCTGTTTTTGAACAACTGAGCTAGTTTGTTCAGCATCTCTACTTAAATCATCTGCATGAACAGCATGACCACCAAGAAACATAAAGGTGGTCCCTATTATTACAGAAGCAACACCAATTGTCAGCTTTCTTAGGCTGAAATGCTGTTGGCTTTCTCCTTTAAAATGCATATTCAATTTTCCTCCGATATGTTTGTTTCTCTACTTAAAGTCCATTATATAACTTGAGTTATATAACGCAAATGTGTCTCTTATACAAATCCATATACTATCTTTCACTAATATTGCTATATACAAAAGTTTTCATATATATAGGATTGAGATTAGGTAACAGTTAATAATAGCTGTAATTTTTAAGCCATAAACTTTTTTTGAAAAAATTGCAATTTTTTTGCTCAGAGTAAAACTTGACTTTTATTTTTCTTAAAATCTATACAAAAAAATGGTTCTTTTGTGTTTTGTTGAGCAAGTAAAAGCGTATAATGAGGACTGGTCATACTAATAAATTTTACGGAGGTTAAATTTATGACAAAGATTTTTGCTTACGCTATTCGTAAAGACGAAGAACCATTCTTAAACGAATGGAAGGAAGCTCACAAGGACATCGATGTAGATTACACTGATCAACTTTTGACTCC
>NZ_CANBCQ010000045.1 GCF_947367125.1 uncultured Lactobacillus sp. | reverse complement strand
GCTTAGCTCAGTTGGTAGAGCGCTTGACTGTTAATCAAGATGTCGTCAGTTCGAGTCTGACAGCCGGAGTAAGAATGGAGTGTTGTCCGAGCGGCTTAAGGAGCATGATTGGAAATCATGTATACGGGCTTATACCTGTATCGAGGGTTCAAATCCCTCACACTCCGTAAACACTTGTAATGAGGGCTTAAGAATCGCATGGTTATGCGGTTCTTTTGTTTTACGCTCGTTTTTTGATAGAAATTTGACCGAGAAAACTTTTTAAAAAAGTCCATTAATATCCTTGTTTAATTTCTCCTTCGCCATTTCTAGTTGTGTGAGTATAGATACCCAGAGTTAAATCTATGCTCTTGTGTCCAAGCACGTCTTCATATCCGGGTCTCTATTCTTAGCGTTCGTAGCAAAGCTGTGTGTAGTCCGTGAATCCTGATTTCTTTAAGATCAGGATTTTTTCATAAATCTACATTTTCCATTTATCGGACCTGTTGAAATAGTAATAATCAACCCTTGATGTTGTGGAAAAAATGAATTTAAATTTCTGCAGCAATGCAGTGATATGATTTCTTTTTTCTTTGGCTGATTTCCAATATAATAAATGGTAGAAAAGGGGAAAATTGCTGTGAAACTACGAAAAATAATTCCATTGCTATTCTTGATGCTTTTGAATGTAATGCTTCTTTCTGCTTGTTCGACTAAGAGAGAAGAAAATACAACTAAACATCGAGTGGATATTGTAACTTCCACTAATATATATGCCGATATTGCTAGAAATATAGTTGGCAAATATGGCGATGTCAAAGCGATTATCAACAATGGAGATACAGATCCACATGATTTCGAGCCGACTACTGAATCAGCAAAAGAAGTAGCGGATGCAAATATTGTTATTGCTAATGGTCTAGGATATGATGATTGGATGAGTAATTTAGCCAATGCTAATGATATCCATGCTGTTAAAGTAGGTAATCAATTAATGGGATTGAAACAAGGTGCTAATCCGCATATTTGGTATGATTTAAATATGCCACAAAAATATGTCGATTATCTTGTAAAAAAAGCCAGCAAAATTGATCCTAATCATGCGACTTATTTTAAAACTAACGCCAGAAATTATCTTCGAAAAATAGATAGCATAAAACAAATTGCCTCCAAAATTAATGGTGCCAAGGATAAGCCTGTTTATGTCAGTGAACCAGTATTTGATTATGCATTAACGCGGTGTCATTTTAAAATCGGTAACCCAGCATTTGAAGAAGCTGTAGAAAATGAAACTGATCCCAGTGCACAAATTGTGCATGAGATGCAAACTAAAATTAAGGCTAGAAAAATTGCCTTCTTTGTTAATAATGTTCAAGCATCAAGCAGTACAGTTAGTGGAATGGTTAAGTTAGCTAAACAGCATCATGTTCCAATTCTTAATGTGAGAGAAACAATGCCGAATGGAATTGGTTATTATCAATGGGTAAAAGAAAATTATCAAAAATTATTTGAAATTTTTTCAAAATAGTTCTTGCATAATTTTAGATTATCAGGTAATATAATAAACGTTGTGATTGAAATGTCACTCAGATAACTAAATTTGAAAAGTTAAAAAAAGTTCTTGACTTTTGAAACATGATTAGTTATTATAATAAAGTGCTCTTGATTAAGAGATATGACCCGTTGGTCAAGTGGTTAAGACACGGCCCTTTCACGGCCGTAACATGGGTTCAAATCCCGTACGGGTCACTTATGGAGGATTAGCTCAGCTGGGAGAGCATCTGCCTTACAAGCAGGAGGTCACAGGTTCGAGCCCTGTATCCTCCATTGTTCGGGACTACCGCCGATGCGGTAGTCTTTTTTTATGCAAAAAGAACGAACAAGTAAATTATTATTTTATCGGTTCAAGTCCTGAGAGGATTCACTGTAATTGGTGAAGATGCCTTGTAACCGAATAGCCGATGTCTATATAGGGGGACTAATATGGAAAGACGTTTGTTTACTTCAGAATCAGTTTCTGAAGGACATCCAGATAAAGTTGCTGATCAAATTTCAGATGCAATTTTAGATGCGATGTTGAAGAAAGATCCTAATTCACACGTAGCTTGCGAAACTATCGTAACTACTGGGATGGTTTTTGTTTTTGGTGAAATTTCTACTAATGCATATGTAGATATTCAAGATGTTGTTCGCAAGACTATTTTGAAGATTGGCTACGATCGTCCAGAATTAGGCTTTGACGGCAACAACTGTGCTGTAATGGTTGATATCGATGAGCAATCACCTGATATTGCTGGTGGGGTAGATCATTCACTTGAAACCAGAGAAAATAAATCCGACAATGATGAATTAGATCAAATTGGTGCTGGTGACCAAGGGTTAATGTTTGGTTTTGCTATCAAAGAAACTCCTGAGTTAATGCCTCTGCCAATTTCATTAGCTCATCGTTTGATGAGACGTGTTGCCGCTTTAAGAAAAGATCATACTTTGGATTGGCTTCGTCCGGATGCTAAGGCGCAAGTTACAGTTGAATATGATGAAGATAACAAGCCATTAAGAGTGGATACTGTTGTTATCTCTACTCAAACTGATGCAGAAGTTTCTAATGAAGAAATTCATCGCGCCATGATTGACTTAGTAATTAAAGAAGTCATTCCGGCTAAATACTTGGATGAAAAAACTAAGTTTTTGATTAATCCATCAGGTCGTTTTGTTATCGGTGGACCAAAGGGCGACTCTGGGTTAACCGGTCGGAAAATCATTGTTGATACTTATGGTGGTTATGCTCGCCATGGTGGTGGTGCATTCTCAGGTAAGGATCCAACAAAGGTTGACCGTTCTGCTAGTTATGCTGCTCGCTATGTTGCTAAAAACATTGTAGCTGCGGGATTGGCTTACCGCTGTGAAGTCCAATTAGCATATGCGATTGGTGTAGCTCACCCAGTATCAATTATGATTGATACTGCAGGTACTGGTAAGGTTGATGATGAGTTATTAACTGAAGCAGTACGTAATGTTTTTGACCTTCGTCCAGCTGGTATTATTAAGATGCTTGATCTTCGTCGTCCAATTTATGAACAAACTGCCGCATATGGTCATTTTGGTAGAACAGACGTCGATTTACCATGGGAAAAGACTGACAAAACACAAGATTTGCTTGATTATCTTAAAAATAAGCAATAAATAAAAAAGAGAAAATAAAATAGAATGAAAAAAACAAACGTGCCTATAGTCACGCTTGCGATTTTTATGACAACTTTTATGACTGCTATTGAGGGGACAATTGTTTCTACTGCAATGCCAACCATAGTTTCTGACCTGAATGGGCTCGAAATTATGAACTGGGTTGTATCAATCTTCTTGTTAATGACAGCCGTTTCAACTCCTTTATACGGAAAACTGGCTGATAGCATTGGGCGAAAGCCAGTTTTTTTGTTTGGAATTGCATTGTTTGTCATAGGCTCATCGCTGTGTGGACTTGCACAAAATATGGTGGAATTAATTTTATTTAGAGTAATTCAGGGTTTAGGCTCTGGTGCTGTCCAGCCAGTAGCAATTACGATTATTGCTGATTTATATGCCTTACAAAAGAGAGCCAAAATGTTGGGTCTTAATTCTGGTTTTTGGGGCGTGGCATCAGTTATTGCGCCACTCTTAGGTGGTTTTATTGTGCAGCACCTATCCTGGCATTGGGTTTTCTATATCAATGTACCGATCGGGATAATTGCCTTTTTATTGGTCATTTTTTGCTTGCAAGAGCCAAAGCATAATTCGAAGTCTAAATTAGATTTGCAGGGGACGATTTGGTTAGTCATCTTATTGTTGGCCTTAATGTTCTTCCTACAAGATTTAGGCTCCAACACTAATATTGCTATAATGGCCGCTCTAGCTGTTTTAGTAATAATTAGTATAATTGCCTTCTTTAAGGTGGAAAAACGAGCAGTTGACCCAATAATGCCTCTCACAATGTTAAAAGATCGAGAGTTCCTAGCAATCAATTTAATTACCTTGCTTATCTCAGGAGTAGTAATTGGTTTTGAATTTTATATTCCGACTTGGATGCAGGGAATTAATGGCACTAATCCGTCATTAGCCGGTTTTGCCGTAACCCCTAGTTCATTAATGTGGATCGTTGGTTCCTTCTTAATTGGTGGTATGCTTGGCCGTTGGGGAATAAAGAAAACTTATGACTATATGTTGTTAGTTTTGGTCGCAGCTGACTTAGTTTTGATTTTGTTCCCAATTTATACTTCTTTTTGGGTATTTTGTATAGTTGCCGCCTTTAATGGTACTGCCTTTGGGGCAATTACCACTGCTTCACAGGTTCGCTCGCAAGTTTTGGTTCCTAAAGATGACATCGGTGTTGCCACTTCGTTTAATACTTTAATGAAATATTTGGGTCAAACAATGATGGTTTCAATTTATGGAATTGCCTTTAATACCATGGTGGCCCATGGGCTAAGTAAAAGACCAGGATTAAATCAGGAAATGATGAACAAAATTGTTTCTGCGGAAAATGCCAAAAGCTTAGCAGCTAATGTAGTGCCGCAATTACGTCAAGTATTATTAGGCGGGTTGAAAGCTGTCTATGTCGTTTCTATGATTGTGATTGTTATTTCGCTTGTATTGAATCAATTATATCAAGATCGAAAAATAAATAAGAATTAAGCTAAATTAGCCACATGCCAAGTAGGTATGTGGTTTTTTTTATATAATTCTGAAATTTTAATTTATAAAAAGCGAATAGTAATAAACTTATTAGCTATATTGAATTATTATTTCAAAGCAAATATAATTATACATGTAAAGGCTTACATAAAAATGCAAGCAAAAAATCAACTATTTTCTATTAAGGAGGGAAAAGATCATGGCTGATAAATATTCCAAGTTGGGGCGCGAAATATATGCTCACATCGGTGGACCTAATAACGTTAAGTCACTGTATCACTGCATGACCCGTTTAAGAATTAAGATTCGTGATAATTCTAAAGTAGATCTTCAGGGCTTGAAAGATATTGATGGAGTTTTAGGCGTAGTAGATGCAGATACGCTGGAAATTGTCTTAGGCTCTGGTGTTAATGCGAAAGTTGCACAAGATATGGTTAGTCAAGTGGGAGTTAAAGAAAATGAAGAATTTCCAATCAATAACTACCAGGGTGAAAAATCTGAAGTACAAGCTAAGGCTGCTGAAGTTCATGCTCAGCACAAGGCTCAACTAAAGCAAACTTGGTGGCGTAAAGCTTTAGGCCACATTTCAGCAATCTTTATTCCTCTTATTCCAGCATTCATTGGTGCAGGTTTAATTTCTGGTGTTGCTGGCATCTTACGGAATATGTTGACGGCAAAAATGTTGCCAGGCAGTTGGAACTTAGGCGTTACAATCTTAAGTATGATCGCCAGTGCATTGTTTGCTTATTTGAACATCTATGTAGGGATTAATACAGCTAAAGAATTTGGCGCAACGCCGGCCTTAGGCGGTATTATTGGCGGGGTTATTCTATTGCCAGGGATTGCGGCTCCAGTAACGATTCCTAATATTTTAGATGGAAAACCTTTAGCAGCAGGACAGGGTGGTATCATTGGTGTCTTGCTTGCGGTTTGGCTTTTATCCTATGTTGAAAAATGGTTCCATCGGCACATTCCTGATTCTGTCGATATTATCTTTACGCCGTTTTTCACTGTTTTAATCATGGGATTATTTACAGTATTTGCAATTATGCCATTCGCTGGTTGGATTTCTAACTCATTAGTTGGTGGAATCAATTGGGTACTTGATGTAGGTGGTCCGATTGCTGGTTTTATTCTTGGACTATTCTTCTTACCAATGGTTATGCTGGGCTTGCATCAAATTCTAACTCCAATTCACCTTTCAATGATTCAAAAGATTGGTTATACGCCGTTATTGCCTATTTTGGCAATGGCTGGTGCTGGTCAAGTTGGTGCCGCAATTGCCCTTTGGGTAAAATGTCGTAAAAATAAGAATTTAGTAAGATTAATTAAAGGTGCTTTGCCAGTCGGAATTTTAGGGGTTGGTGAGCCTTTAATCTATGGGGTTACCCTTCCTTTAGGCCGGCCATTTATTACCGCCTGTGTAGGTGGTGGTATTGGTGGTGCTGTAGTTGCCGCATTTGGTCATGTAGGTTCAATTGCGATTGGTCCTTCTGGTGTTGCTTTGATTCCTTTAATTGCTAATAATATGTGGTGGGCTTACTGTATTGGCTTATTGTCTGCTTATGCTGGTGGCTTTATTGCAACATATTTCTGGGGTGTTCCTAAGGATGCAATTAAAGGCGAGGTTGAAAATCCTACTCCTGAAGTTGCGGAAAGAAGAAAAGCTGAAGAACATGCTGATAATCTAAATATGCCTAGTGAAAAAGTTGAACTTTCTTTTGTAGCTCCGGTTTCAGGTGATTTAGAAAAAATTGATAAAGTAAAAGACGATGTTTTCTCACAAAAAATGTTAGGTGATGGCTTTGCAGTAGATCCTGCAGATGGTACAGTAGTGGCACCTGTAGATGGCAAAATTGATATGGTAATGGATACAAAACATGCCATTACGATTAAAACTGCTAAAGGTCATTTGGATGTGCTAATGCATTTAGGTTTAGATACAGTTGAATTAAAGGGTGCACCTTTTGAAATTGAGGTTAAACCAGGCGATACTGTTAAAGCTGGTGAAAAAATAGGTGTAATGGATCTAGCCGCTATTAAAAAGGCAGGTAAAGATCCGATTGTGATAACAATTATTGCTAATATGGATTATGTTGACCATGTATCAAATGTATTAGATGCACCAGTTAAGGCAGGACAGGTTGTTTATCATGCAGTTACTAAATAATTTTTTTAGAAAGAAAATGATCTAATGTCACTTGAAAATTTGACGACTGAGCAACGTAATCAAAACACGATGCAGATTGATACGATGTCTACTTTAGATATGGTTAAAACAATCAATGCCGAAGATAAAAAGGTTGCTGAAGCAGTTGGTACGCAAGATAAAGAAATTGCCCAAGCGATTGATGTTGGGGCAGAGCGTTATCATGAAGGTGGAAGATTAATCTATCTTGGTGCAGGGACTAGTGGACGCTTAGGTGTTTTAGATGCAGCAGAGTTAGTCCCAACCTATGGAATTAAACCAGAGCGGGCTATCGGCTTGATTGCTGGCGGAAAAAGTGCAATGTATGTAGCTGTTGAAGGAGCAGAAGATGATCCCGATTTAGCTGCTCATGATCTGAAAGAACTCGATCTATCTGAGAAGGATATAGTTTTGGGTTTAGCAGCTAGTGGGAGGACTCCTTATGTAATTGGCGGTTTAGATTATGCTCAAAAAATTGGAGCGGCTACTATTTCTATTGCTTGCGTTAAAAATAGTTTAATTGGGCAACATGCAGATATTGCTATTGAAGCCGTTACTGGGGCAGAAGTAATTACTGGCTCAACCCGGATGAAAGCTGGAACAGCACAAAAGATGATTTTGAACATGATTTCAACCGGAATTATGATTCGTCAGGGCAAGGTTTATCAAAATGTAATGATTGATGTCTTGCCAACTAACGAAAAACTAGTTGAACGTGCTAAAAGAATTATCCAGGTTGCTGCCGATGTTTCTTTGAAAGAAGCTGCAACAGCTTTAGAGACAGCAAATAAAGATGTTGGTTTGGCAATTGTCATGGCTAAAACAGGTTTAAACAAAGACATGGCTCAAGCATTGTTAAAAGAACATCAAAATAATGTAAGTAGTGTTTTAAAAGAATCTAGACACGATAATTAAGTTAGGTAAAAGCCATTCGTTTGAATGACTTTTCTTTTTTAGGAAGAAGTAAGATTAATGCTAGGAATTTCAGTATATTTTCAAGATTATGATGAAGAATATTTAAGAAAGGCCGTCCCAGCTGGTGCTAAATATGTTTTTACTTCACTTCAAATTCCAGAAGAAGATTATTCGAACCTTGATCAAAAATTACCTAAATTTTTTGAACTTTGTGATGAATTAGGACTTGAAGTAATTCCAGATATTTCGCCAACAACATTGAAAAAATTAGGAATTGCGGCAGGAGATTATCAGGCACTAAAGGATAAGGGCTTTAGTGCTTTAAGATTAGATTATGGCTTTGATGATTTTAATAAAATAAAGAAATTACAAGCAGACTTTTTTATTTTGTTGAATGCTAGTGTTATATCTGTAGATTATTTAGATCGGGCCAAAGATGCTGGAATAGATTTTAATAAATTGGCTCTAACATATAATTTTTATCCACACACAGATACTGGAATGGGTTGGGAGAATTTTAAGCATAAAAATTGGTTGCTAAAAGATTATGGTCTTAGAACCCAGGCCTTTGTCCCGGGGGATGCACTTAAACGTTTTCCATTATACGAAGGGTTGCCAACTGTAGAAAAGCATCGGGGGTTATTGCCTTATGTTGCAGCAGTTGAATTAATTCATGAAGCGAATGTCGATGATGTGTTCATTGGCGATAGTCAAGCTTCAATTAAAAATCTGCAATATATTACTGCATATCAAAAGCATAAAATTTTAAACTTAGAATGCTCCTTATTACCGCAATACCAGCAATTATATGATCAGGTACTCAAGGTGAGAAAGGACATGCCGGAGAAGTTAATTCGTTTGGATTTGCCCAGAAAAGCAGATATTCCCGTTCATAATACTTTAAATAGGCAAAAAGGAACCATTACGATGCAAAATAAATTGGCTAAAAGGTATAGTGGTGAGGTAAGTATTATTAAGTTTGATTTACCTTTTGAAGCGCGGAGTAATGTCATTGGGGTAATTTCACCAGAGTATCTCAATTTACTTAATTTTGTTGATCCTGATACCAAAATTGTTTTTAGAAAAATGTCATAGTAGAGATAGGGGTGAGATTATGTTTAGCCTGGCGAATAAAATTTCAGATGCTTATCCTAGATTAAACAAAACTTCGAAGTCGATTGCTGATGTTTATTTTAAAGAGCCACGGCTCTTTTTAAACAAAAATTTGCAGGAGTTAGGCACAATCACTAAGACAAGTGGTGCATCAGTAATGCGTTTTTGCAAGAATTTGGGTTATAAAGGGTTCAAAGATTTTCAAATTGCTTGTGCTCAAGAAATACCAGATAAACAAAAGGATCTGGTAGATACGATTATTAACGAAAATGATGAACCAACGAGTGTCCTTTATAAACTGGAAATTAGTTTAGAAAAGAATATTGCTAAAATTGGTAAGACAATTGATCATGATAGTTTGAATACCGCGGTAAAACTAATGTATTCGGCTCAGAAAATCTATCTTGCAGGCGAAGGTGCTTCTGGTTTGGCTGCACAGGATTTATTCTATAAATTGATTAGGGGCGGTAAAGATACTAGTTATATTCAAAGCTCGCATATTGCCTTGGAAGAAGCAGCTAATATTACTTCAGCTGATGTTCTTATTGTATTTTCTTACAGTGGCTTAACCCAGGAGCCTTTATTGATGGCCCAGCAAGCACAGCAGAATCAGGCAAAAATAATTGCAGTGACTCGAAAGGAAGATTCTCCATTAAAAGAGCTGGCTGACACGGTTATTTCTTTACCCGCTAATGAAAAATTATTGCGATATGGGGCGGTTAATTCTTTGTTTGCCGAAATTTTTGTCTCAAACTTGTTATACTTGAGTTTTATTTCACCCAATTTACAAGATTTAAACGTAAAAATGAAGGCGACTCAGGCCTTAACCAATCAATTAAAAGTGTTTAATAAATAACGACAAAATAAATATTAAAAAAGTAAAAATATTTTTATGATAAAAATAATAAAATCGTAAAAAAATAAAGAAAAAGAGGACCATTTTGGTCCTTTTTTAGTACTCTTTTTTGGGAATAATTAAATCTATATCTGACAATGTTATAATTATAAATGAAAAGTGACGGGAAAATAAGATAACACTATTGAAACCGCATTACTCCCCGCCTTGAAAGTAAATCTAAGTAGCAGTAAACTTAAGTTGAATAAAATAATATTCGTTATTATTGTGACAGAGACTAGTAATGCAGTCAGAATATGGGGGCGTAAAAATGAATATTGTTAGTTTGGCAAGATTCCAATTTGCTATGACAACGATCTTTCACTTTTTCTTCGTACCGTTTTCAATCGGTACGATCTTCGTTGTAGCAATTATGGAATCGATGTACGTACATACTGGCAAAGCCGAATATAAGAAGATGACCAAGTTTTGGGGTAATGTCTTCCTATTAAGTTTTGCGGTTGGTATTGTAACCGGTTTAATTCAGGAATTCCAATTCGGAATGAACTGGTCCGATTATTCTAGATTTATGGGAGATATTTTCGGTGCTCCACTTGCTTTTGAGGCATTGTTATCATTCTTTATCGAATCTACCTTTATCGGTTTATGGATGTTTACTTGGAATAAAGTGGGCAAAAAATTACACTTAGCATTTGCATGGTTAGTTGTCTTTGGGACATTAACTTCTGCATTATGGATTTTGACAGCTAATGCCTTTATGCAGCACCCAGTTGGTTTTGTTTTACGCAATGGTCGTGCTGAAATGGCAAACTTCTGGGCTTTACTTCGTAATCCACAGTTATTCTATGAATATGGACACGTAGTTATTGGTGCACTTTTAACTGGTGCAACTATTTTAACTGGTTTAGCTGCTTTCCAATTATTAAAGAAGCGTAAGTTGTCTGATGTTAACAAGAAAATTTATCACAAGACGATGCGTTTAGGCATGGTTTTAATGTTAATCTTCTCACTTGGTGAAATTTGCTTCGGCGATTTGCAAATGAGATATATCATCAATGAGCAACCAATGAAGTTTGCTGCAGCTGAAGGTGTTACGCATACTACTGGCGAAAGGGCTCCATGGATGATCGTAGGATATTCTGATCCGAAGACCCATGAAGTGAAGGGGATTGATATCCCAGATGTATTGAGTATTCTTGCTTACCACAAGACTACTGGTTCTGTAAAAGGTATGAAGGAAGTTAACCAAGAACTTGAAAAGAAGTATGGTACTCATATCGATGGTCGCAAGATGAACTATTATGTACCAGTTAATACATTGTTCTGGTCCTTTAGAGTAATGTGTGGCTTTGCTGCATTGTTATTCTTAATGTCAATTGTTGGTTTGATTATGACGCGCAAGAAGAAAGAGACGCTTTATCAACATCGTTGGTTAATGTGGATCTTTGCTATTCTTACCTTCTCACCATTTGTTGTTAACACAGCTGGTTGGTTAATTACTGAACGTGGCCGTGATCCATGGACAGTTTATGGTTTGTTTACGATTGCCCAAAGTGTTTCACCAAAGGTTTCCGTGGCTTCACTTTTGACATCGAATATTATTTACTTCTGCTTATTTACTATTTTGGCAATTGTCATGATCGCCTTGGTCGTTCGCTTCTTGCATAACGATCCAGATGAATACGATAAGGCTCAAGAGGCAAGTAAAGTAGTCGATCCGTTCTCAAAGGGGGCTATCTAAAATGTCGTTTTTACAAATACTTTGGTTTATTTTAATTGGAGTATTGTTCTCGGGCTTCTTCTTCCTTGATGGTTTTGACTTCGGGGTAGGAATGGCTGTGAAAACTTTAGCTCATAATGAAGCTGAACGAGACCAAATTGTTAAAACAATTGGGCCAGTTTGGGACGGTAATGAAGTTTGGTTAGTTACCGCAGGTGGTGCGATGTTTGCATCATTCCCATACTGGTATGCAACCTTATTCTCAGGTTACTATTTAATTCTATTATTGATCTTAGTTGGTTTAATTATTCGTGGTGTTTCATTTGAATTTAGAGCAAAATGTACACCATACCAAAAGCCAATTTGGGATACTACAATGGCAATTGGTAGTGTTATGGCAACCTTCCTCTTTGGAGTAATGTTTATCTCAATGATTAAAGGGATGCCAATTGATGCAAGAGGCAACATTTCCGCAACCTTCTTTGATTACTTTAACTGGTTCTCAATTGTTGGTGGAATTGCTTTAACTCTTCTTTGCTATTTACATGGTTTGAACTATATCACGATTAAAACTAAGGGCGTTATTTCAGCTAGAGCACAAAATTATGCACATGCTCTGTACTGGGTACTCTATGTCGGTGAAGTTATCTTTGCATTATTGTTGATCTTCCAAACTGACTTCTTGAGAGTACATCCAATTGCAACTTGGGTATGCTTGATTTTAATTGTTGGTTTCTCTGTAGCAGCACATGTAGCTACTTTCACCAACAAGCAAGGAATGGCTTTAACTTGCAGCGGATTAACTTTGATCTCATTGGTCGCTTTAATCTTCTGCGGTTTATTCCCAAGAGTAATGATTTCATCAATCAGCAGTAAATATGACTTGTTGATTCATAGTGCATCATCATCTAACTACACTTTGGTAGTAATGACGATTGCAACTTGTATCTTGGTACCATGTGTATTGGCATATACCATCTGGGCATACTGGATTTTCCGCAAGCGGATTTCAATGCCAAGAATCGGAGAGGTTAAATAATGATTGATAAACAGCTATTTAAAATTGATGGCGCTGGTTCAATCTTAAAAAAACTTGCAGGGCTTGAGATTCTGCAAGCTTTTTTTATAGTAGGACAAGCCCTAGCGTTAGCGTCAGTCTTAAGTAAACTGTGGGCAGGTGAGCCACTAGACTGGCTATTATTATTTACTTTTGCGGCATGTTTTATTGCCCGTCAGTTGATTAATACTTTACGTGACTCAATGCTTGAAAAATATTCTGGTCAAGTTACAGAAGAACTAAGACAGAAACTTTTAGATAAAGTCTTTCGTGATGGTCAAGCTTTAGTTCAAAAACAAGGGACTGGTAGTTTAATCACTATGTCGCTAGATGGAGTCGATGAAGTAAGACAATATATCAAACTAATCTACAGTAAAGTTTTGACAATGATGATTGTGCCAGTTTTGGTTTTCATCAGTATGCTTTTTTTGAGCTGGAAGTCAGCTTTGATTTTACTGATCATGTATCCCTTAATCGTGCTTTTTATGATTATCTTGGGATATGCAGCCCAGGATCGGGCAATTAAACAGTTTGGTAATTTTCAGATTTTGTCTAACAACTTTATTGATTCTCTTAGAGGAATCGATACCTTGAAGTATTTAGGCTTAAGCAAAAGATATTCTAAGTCGATTTTTAATTTAAGTGAAGGCTTTAGAAAAAAGACGATGGCAGTATTGAAGGTCGCTATGCTTTCGACCTTTGCCTTAGACTTTTTTACTACCTTATCGATTGCCATTATTGCGGTTTTCCTTGGCTTTGATTTGATGAACGGTAAAATTGCTCTTTTCCCAGCTTTAGGAATTTTGATTTTAGCGCCAGATTATTTTTTGCCGATCCGCGACTTTGCCGGTGATTTCCATGCGACTTTAAATGGGAAGAACGCGTTTAAGCGGATCAATGAATTAATTGCTTTACCTGAAGAAAAAACTAATGATCTGCCATTAAAAACTTGGTCAGCAACGGATCAATTAAAAATTAAGGACTTACAATTTACCTATAAAAAAGGTACTGAAATCGGACCAGTTTCTTTACAAGTTCAAGGTTTCAAAAAAGTTGGCATTATTGGGATGAGTGGATCTGGTAAGACTAGTTTGATTAATTTACTCAGCGGCTTTTTGACTCCTGATCAAGCGCAGATTGAACTGCAGGGGCAGAAGACGACTACCATGAATATTCCAGCTTGGCAGCGTCAAATGATTTATATTCCGCAGGAGCCCTATGTATTCACTAAGAGTTTACGCGAAAACATTGCTTTTTATAATCCTAAAGCTAGTGATCGTGAAATTAAACAAGCTATTCATCTGATGGGGCTAGATGATTTATTAAATGATCTGCCTAATGGGCTTGATACGGTGATTGGACGTGGTAAGCGGGTCTTGTCTGGTGGACAAGCACAACGAATTGCCTTAGCCAGGGCCTTTTTGGATCCACAAAGAAAGGTTATGGTCTTTGATGAACCAACAGCTCACTTGGATATTGAAACAGAAATTGATTTAAAGAAACGAATGATGCCGTTAATGGAAGATAAATTAGTTTTCTTTGCGACCCATAGACTGCATTGGTTAAAAGAAATGGACTATATTTTAGTCATGGATCATGGTCAATTAGTTGAACAAGGAAGTTTTGCTCAGCTAGAACGAAATCAAGGCTACTTCTGCAAGTTAATGGCTGGAATGAGAGGTGAAAACAATGATCAATAAAATTCCAATTTTAAGAGTGTTAAAAAATGATCGTTGGGTTCGCCCGTACCTAGAAAAGTATCGCAAGACCCTGATTCTAGCAATTGCGTTAGGTATTCTAACTTTTATTTGTGGTGGCGGCTTAATGTTCTGTGCCGGCTATTTGATCAGTCGGGCAGCTACCAGACCCGACAATATTTTGTTAATTTATGTGCCAATTGTTTTGACTAGAGCCTTTGGTGTTGCCCGTCCAGCTATTCGTTATTTTGAGCGTTTAGTCAGCCACAATTGGGTTTTGCGGATGACTTCGAAATTTAGACAACAACTATATGATTCATTAGAACGGGATGCAACAATCTTTAGTAGTAAGTACCAGTTAGGAAATATTTTGGGCCTATTGTCTGATGATGTCAGTCATATTCAGAATTTTTATCTAAGAACGATTTTCCCAATGTTCGTAGCTTGGGGCTTATATGCAATCATCGTGATTGGCTTAGGCATCATTTCTCCGTTAATGGGTCTGTGGATGTTGGTCTTGTTCTTCCTGATTATTTTTGCAATTCCGATTTGGTCAGTTTTAATCAATGGTGCTCGTCAAAGCTATGAAAAAACAGTTCAGGATAAGCTCTACGTTGATTTGACTGATAATGTAATGGGAGTTGACGACTGGGTTTTATCTGGCCGTAGTAAAGAGTATTTAGCTTTACACGTAAATGACCAAAAGAAGTTTTTGCAAATTAACGCTCAGATGAAAAAATTTGATCGTTGGCGTGACTTTGTTTTACAAATTTTCTGGGTCTTAGCAATTGCTAGCCTGGTTGTTTGGGGCGCTGCAAGATTTGGTGGTCGTTCAACTTACTATACTAATTGGATTGCTGCCTTTGTTTTGGCACTGTTTCCAACAGTTGAAGCTTTTGCTAGTTTACCAACTGCTGCTCAAGAAACTAATATCTACCAGGATTCGTTGAAACGACTCAATAATTTGCCTGCGCCAGACCATACTAAGCACAAGGAAATTAAGCTGGGCGCACCTTTTAATTTAGCTGTGACTGACGTGCATTATACTTATCCAAAGACTGATAAAGAGGTGTTGCATGGGATCAATTTAGATATTCATGCTGGTGAAAAGATTGCTATTTTGGGCCGCAGTGGTGCTGGTAAAAGTACTTTAGCGGCATTGCTTAGAGGCGACCGCGTGCCAACTAGTGGCAAGATAACCTTGAATGGCATTGATACCAGCAAGTTTGGCGATCAAATGTCAAACTACTTCAGTATTATTAATCAAACACCGTACTTGTTTAATACGACAATTGCGAATAATTTGCGTTTAGGTAATGAAGAGGCAACTGATGAGCAATTATGGGACGTTTTACGCCGAGTAGGTTTGGCTGATATGGTGCAAAAATTAGCTGATGGCCTTGATACTAAGGTAGATGAAGCTGGTCTGCGTTTTTCAGGTGGAGAGCGACACCGTTTGGCCTTGGCACGAATTCTATTGAAGGATACGCCAATTGTTTTGCTAGATGAGCCAACAGTGGGCCTAGATCCGATCACAGAACAAGCGATAATTAACATGTTCATCAAGGAATTAGCTGGTAAAACCTTAATTTGGATTACGCACCATTTGCAAGGAATTGATCAAATGGATCAAGTAATTTTTATTGAAGATGGTCAAATTAATATGCAAGGTACGCCAGAAGAATTGTGGCAAACTGAGCCACGTTATCGTGAGTTAAAGAAAGCCGATTTAGGATTATAGAGGGCGAGTTATGCTAACCAATAAAGTACCAGAACAAGATGTAAATGACCTATTTACTCGAGTCGCGCCTAACTATGACTTAATGAATAATCTTGTTAGTTTAGGCATTCAGAAAAAATGGCGTAAAAAATTTATCCAGCAGCTGAATTTGAATGACAAATCTATTTGCTTAGATTTGTGTTGCGGTAGTGCTGATTCAACCATTGATTTGGCTAAAAAAGCTAAATTAGTAACAGGTTTGGATTTTAATCAAGAAATGTTGAAAATTGCACAAAAGAAGGTGCGTAAAAAGAAGCTGCAACCAAAGATTAAGTTGGTGGTAGGGGATGCCATGAATTTGCCTTTTGCGGCCAATAGCTTTGATTGTGTCACGATTTGCTTTGGCTTGCGCAATGTTCCTGATGCCAGTAAAACAATTCAGGAAAGCTATCGTGTGCTTAAACCGGGCGGGCAATTTGCTATTTTGGAAATGTCCCAGCCGACTAATCCAGTAATCAAATTAGGCTGGCAAGGCTACTTTAAAGTTTTCCCGTATTTAGCTAAATTAACCCACAGCAATGTGAAAGACTATCAATATTTATCACGTACCAGTAAAGAATTTTTATCAGCCGAGCAATTAAAAAAGCTACTTGAGCAAAATAATTTTACTCAAGTAGCAGTTACTAAATTGACTTTTGGTGCCGGTGCAATTCATCTGGCTCGTAAGTGATTAAAGCTTACGATTGACTAATCTACGGGTCATTTGTTCAAGTAAAGCAGTAGCTTTAGTTTGTGGTAATTGTGCTAAATTAGCTAAGGCTCGATTAGTATATTTTTCAGCTAAAGCGTGTGTTTCTTGGATAATTGAGCTGTCTAGCAAGATAGTTTGAATTTCTTCAATATCAGCTTTAGTCATTGCTCTTTGTTTTTCCAGAATTGGCACAAGTTTTACGCGCAGATCTGCTTTGCTTAAAGCCAGTAGCAGTGGCAAAGAGTAGACGCCAGTAGTTAAATCTTCTAGCGTTGGCTTATTTAAATGTTTGCCACCAGTATAATCCAAAATGTCGTCGACAATTTGAAAGGCAATACCTAAGTTTTCACCAAAGGAGGCTAAGGCTTGAGTAGTTTGCTCATCGCCATTGCCAAAATGGCTTCCTTCTTCGGCAGCTAAGCGAAAGAGCGCAGCTGTTTTTCCTTTAACATTTGTTAAGTAGTCGTTGAAATCTTGGTTTAAATTAAAGCGTTCAGCCATTTGACCTAATTCACCTGCTAATAGGTGATGCATAGTATGAGCATTTTTAATCATATAATCTTGCTCAGAAATCGCATTTAAAATTAAATCAAAAAAGTGGGTAAAGAGTAAATCTCCAGCATAAACTGCTGTGTCTTTGCCAAAACGGGCTTGAATGCTGATCTTGCCACGACGTTCGTCAGAATCGTCAATAATATCATCATGAATCAATGAAGCCATGTGTAAAATTTCGATTGAGGAAGCAAGTTGAATGATTTGCTTAGAAACAGTTTCTGTTTTACCAGCAATCTGCGCTGATAAAATTAATAAACTAGGCCGTAAATATTTGCCACCGTTACTTGCCATTTCCAGCAGCGCATCTTGCAAGTCTGAATATGGTGTACGAATGGTCGCTTGAATCAGTTGATTAACTTCTGCAAGCGGTTTACGAATTAATGGATATTTTTGCCAAGGTTGAGAGTTATTCATGATAAATTTCCTTATAATAAAGTTAACAGGATAGTGATCCTTTGAAAGGATGTGGATCGATGTCACTAAGTGTATTTTTAGAATTAATAGAGATTAAAGCAAAAACTGCTAGTGTCATTCCCTTTTTCTTGGGTTTGTGCTATAGCATGTATTATTACCACCAGTCTAACTGGGTCTTAGCTCTAGTCTTCTTCATCGCCATGCTACTATTTAACATGGTAGTAGATATGTTCGATAACTACTGTGATTATTATCACGCAGATAGCAAGAATTACCAAGAGAAGACTAACATTATAGGGCGAGAAAATATTTCACCTAATTTGGTTAAAGGCTTAATTATTTCATTCAGTCTAATTTCAATCTTGTTAGGTTTGTATCTAGTCGTAAAAGCAGGTTTGCCTGTTCTATGGATGGGGCTCTTCTGTTTTGTCGTCGGGTATTTATATTCCTTTGGCTCGCATCCAATTTCCAGTTTGCCATTAGGTGAGTTATTCTCCGGCTTTACAATGGGCTTTATGATCGTTTTGTTAAGTGTTTATATCAATAGTTTTCAAGTATTTGATTGGAACTTTTTGACAATCGGTCGTATCTTTTTATTAGCTTTGGCTGATGAATTATGGATTTCTAATTTAATGCTAGCCAATAACTTATGTGATGCCCAAGAAGACGAAGATAATCACCGCACAACCATCATTCACTTTATTGGTAAAAAAGGTGGTTTGATTGCTTTTAGTGTTAAAAATGTTCTAGCATTTCTGGTTATCTTGCTTTTACCATTTTTAGGAATTGCTCCTAAGACGGTTTGGTTAACAGTAATAATTGTACCGTTCGTTTATAAGCAGAACAAGATCTTAATTCACAAGCAAGTTAAGACAGAAACATTTATTACAGGAGTAAAAACGTTGCTGGTTGGCTCATTAACTTACCTAGTAACTTACTTTTTAGGAATTCTATTTTAGAGAGGTTGAAAATTATGAAAACAGTTGTAGTTTTAGGTGCTGGTTTTGCCGGCTTGAAAACAGTTGTCGCTTTGCAAAAGAAGTTGCGCGAACAAGTTAAGCTTATCTTAGTTGACCGTAATCCATATCACTACGAAACAATTCGCCTATATGAAGTTGCTACTGGGGAAATTCCTTATACTGGAATGTCATATGAGATTAATGACGTAATTAATCCCAAGATGACTACTGTGATTAGGGATGAAGTTGAAAAAATTAATATTGCTGATAAGACAGTGGAATTAAAGGATCACTCTCCACTTAAATACGACTATTGTGTTGTAGGCTTAGGTTTTACTTTGAGCAATATGGGGATCAAAGGTGCAACCGAAAATGCTTTGCCAATGAGCAATGTTAAACAAGCTGAAGCAATTCGCGATCATCTTTATGCCGAAATGAAGGCATACCGCAAAGATCATGATGCTAAACACTTGTCAGTCGTGATTTGTGGGGCAGGTTTCCAAGCAATTGAGTTAGGAAATGCAATTGCCAAGGTTCGCCCAGAATTAGCACAAATGGCTGGCGCCGAGCCAGATGAAATTACTATCAGAATGATTGATGGTTCACCACGTCTTTTGCCAATGTTCCAAGGAAAATTGCTTGATTATGCTTTAGACACAATTAAGAAAAATAAAGTTGAGATTATTAAGCCAGCTTACGTTAATGAAGTAACTCCTACTTCAGTTTTGTATAAAATGGCTGATGAAAAAGATGATGCCGAGTTGCGAGAGATTATCGCAGGCACCAGAATTTGGATGATGGGCTTTAGCGGCAGTCCAGTAATTGAAGCATCTGGCTTTAAGAATCGTCGCGGTCGGGTCACGGTTAATGATCATTTAACTGCACCAGAGAGTGATGATATCTACGTTTTAGGGGATGTCTCAAGCGTCATGGTTCCTGGTAAGAAATGGGCATATCCTAACACTGGTCAATTAGCTCTTTCAATGGCTAACTACGCTGCTAAGGATATTAAGAGTAGAATTATGGGGCAAACTAGACCAGACAAATATGCTTACCATGACTTGGGCGTAGTAGTTAACTTGGGTAATTCCGAGGCTGCTGGTTTAGCCATGGGCCATGCCTTCAAGGGTTACTTTGCTTCAGCTTTGAAGAAGATCACGATTGATAAGTCAGTTCTTGAAACTGGTGGTATTAAAGAAACCTTGGCAATTGGTCAATTTGACATGTATCACTAAAATTGAAAATAAAAGAGAATTAAAAATCACTTCAGTTTGATTCAATTCAGCTGAAGTGATTTTGGTTTTATTTGATAACTGTAAACTTTGCATGAGCGAAGAGAAAAAACTAAATGTGGCAGAAGCATTGGGCTTTACTGATGATTTGATGTTCCAGAATGTCATGAAGGATCCAGAGATTTAAGGGGCAACATGTTATGAACACAGAAGAAGTTGCAGAAGTAGCAAAGCAATTGGAATGAAAGAAGGCCAGGAAGAAGGCAAGTGCGAAACAACTGTTGTAAGAATTCGTAAAATGATTAATGTACTTAGAAGATTGAAACATAATCCACAACAGATTTTGCAAGAACTGGAACAAGATTATGGTGATGACTTTTCGAAACTGTCAAATCTTTTGTGTAAATAGATCTTTCTCGTAAATTGATTTTTTAATTATTTATTTAATCAAAGTA
>NZ_CANBCQ010000044.1 GCF_947367125.1 uncultured Lactobacillus sp. | reverse complement strand
ATTTCTATTTTTTGTTCTTTATTAAATTTAGACATAGTAAAAGACCTAAAAGTGTCTCACTTTTAGGTCTCACTTCACTTCTTAGGAGTTACATTTTTTTACTATATTTCTCACATCTCAATTGGTAAAATAATTCAAACTCTCACATTTTAAGATTAGAACTTTAAGAAATGGCTTGCAAATAATAAGGCTTGTTGAAAATAAAAGGGTATATCATTTGCATTTTAAGGTAAAGTGACCCTATTCTAGCTCTAGAGCGAATGAAAAAGCGCTTTTAGAAAAGAAAGAGGATCATCGAAAATGGAAAATAAACAGAGTATGCGAACGCAGAATTATATTTCTGTGCTTGCCTTAACGATGATGAATGTAACGATGATCGCCGGGATAGGTAATGATGTCCAGCAATCATTTTATGGTTTATCAGCAGTCACTTATTTCGCAATTGGGGCGATTTGTTTCTTTATCCCAACTGCATTAGTTACTGCAGAATTAGCAACAGGTTGGGGCAACCGTGGTGGTATCTTTCGCTGGGTTGGTGAAGGATTAGGCCGCGGCTGGGCCTTGACTTGTTTGTTAATTTTGTGGTTTCAGACCATGATCAATTTTGGTATGGGAATGCCAAGCTTTGCAGCAACGATTATGTTTTATACACCGAATTATGATGCGGCTGTAAAGTTTGCACAACATCCACAACATGAAATTCTAATCATGACAGGTTTTATTATTTTGTATTGGATCTTGACATTTATTGCAACTAAGGGAGTAAAAGCATTTGCAAATATTGCTAAATATGGTGTAATTGTTGGTACTTTAATTCCATTAATAGCAATGATTGTATTGACAGCAGTGTGGTTAGTAGAGGGCCACAAGCCAGCAATCTTAATGACACCTAAAGGATTGATTCCCAAATGGAATGGGATGAGTACCTTAGCACTGGCCGCGGGAGTTTTCTTCTCGTACACGGGAATTGACATGAATGCTGCTCATATTAAACAATTAAAAAAGCCAGAAAAAGATTTCCCTAAAGCAATGTTCATTTCAATGATATTAGCCTTTATCATCTTCGTAGTAGGAACTGTAATCATCGCAATGATTGTACCTGAAAAACAGATCAATGTTATCTATACTCTAAATACTGTCTTTCATGTTTTAGGTAGTACAATTGGCATGCCGTGGCTATATATGGTATTAGTTTGGGCGTGTTTATGTAATTTGCTAGCCAATGTAATTACGAACATGGCAGGTCCTTCATTTATGTTAGGTCAAGCTGGTGGTAGTGGCTTTTTACCTAACTGGTTCCAACAAAAAAATAAGCATAGTATGCCAGCTCACTTGATGTATACGCAAATTGCGGGAATGACGATCATTGCATATTTGGTAAAAATGATTCCAAATGTAGAAGGATTTGTCATCATGTTGACACAGACAATCACAGTGCTTTACATGCTGTATTACATTTTAATGTTCATTACGTTCTTGAAATTGCGTCATGACCAGCCTAACCGTCCGCGTTCATTTAGAGTACCAGGTGGTAAAGTAGGTGCATGGATAATTGCACTAATGGGGTTAATTTCAAGTGTCTTCGCAATCATCTTGGCAATCTATCCACCAGCACAAGTTAAAGCAGAAGTCGGTTCACCATTTATCTATGTATCAGTGATTATCATCTTGGTATTAGTAATTCTAGGAATCTGCTTATTGCTATATCAACTTTCCAAGAAGCATACAGATTGGGTTGATCCTAATAATAAATTTTCTCCATTTACTTGGGAGATTGAAGGCCTAGATAAGCCAGGTAAGGTTAATTCAAATGTACCAACTAGTGTAATGTCTAGAGATCAGAATCCGATGGGAATGCCGATCAAACGGAGATATAGTCCAGATCAACAGGTTTCCGAAAAAGAATTTGAAGAAGCTGAAGAAAATGAGCTACCAAGGCAAGATAGCTAGAATATTTTCAATAAAATAAATAAACATCCCTGATCAACAATTGAATTGGTTAGGGATGTTTATTTGTTAAAAATGATTATAAGTAGAAGTTATCCTATGAAATAAGAAATAGATATTTTTCTTTAACACTAAAACGTATTTAAATGAATAGTAAAGAGAGTGTTTTAGAAAGGAAAATATTATGTCAATTAAAGATGATGCACAAAGAGTTCATGCTAATTTGTTAAAAACAACGGATCCAGATATTATAGAACGAATTAATCACTTTACATTTGATGAAGTACAAAATGAAGTGGATTTACCAGATAGAGTTAAGATGCTGTCAACTTTGGCCTATTTATTGGGGATGCAAGCAAATGCTGAATATAAAGTAATGCTTCCAGTTGCACTTGATAACGATGTTACTCCGATTGAAGCTAAGGAAGTTTTGTATCAAGCAATAGATTATTTAGGTTTAGGCCGCGTTTTTCCATTTTTCAAAATTACTAACGAAATACTAACTGCCAGAGGAGTAAAACTTCCCTTAAAGTCGCAGTCGACTACAACGATGGAGAATCGTTTAGAGAAAGGTGAAGAGACACAAATACGATTATTTGAAAAACAGATGAAGGATTTTGCCAAAAAAGGTACTATTAATAAGTGGTTAGTCGATAATTGCTTTGGTGATTATTACACTAGAAACGGTTTAAATGATCAAGATCGAGAAATAATTACCTTTTGCTATATTGTAGCTCAAGGTGGCTGTGAGCCACAATTAATGGTACATGCGCAAGCTAATATTAAGCTGGGCAATGACAAGGAATTCTTGACAAAAGTTGTTGAACAAAACGTACCATTTATTGGTTATCCAAGAAGTTTAAATGCCATTACTGTCATTAATCAAGCTGATGAAGCAGTTAATGGTAAAAAATAGAATATTAATAAAATAAGCGCTTTCATTTAACAACTATCGCTAATGGAACTACAATGTAGTTGTTAAATGAAAGGAAGTTTATTATTATGGCAGCAGATGCAAAAGAAATTGAAGAAACAGCTATGATTGATCGTGAAATGGATCAAGTGTTTGATTGGGCAAAGGGTAGCTCAATGCCTATTCGTGACGCTATCTGGGATCACGAAATGGAAGCAAATAATCATGATACCATGAAGACTGAAGCAGCTTGTGAGTGGATGCTCAAAGCTGATGATGACAAGATCAAGGATTACTGCGAAAAGAACTTAAAGAAGTAATTAAAATATTCTACTAAAAGAGCTTAACAATTTCGTCTGCAGCAAAAATGACCGGAAACAAAAATCCGGTCATTTTTTTAGTTTAATTGCTTGACCTGTATTAATAAATATTTAATAATTGGTGAATATAAAGGTTGGGTGACAAAGATGAAGATGGAACATTCTGCAGGTGCAGTTATTTACAGAGAGCGTAGAGACGAGGAGCTGGAATATTTGATCGTGCAGAGCGTCGTGAATCATAATTGGGGCTTTCCGAAAGGTCATTTAGAAAACAATGAGACTGCTGAAGAAGCTGCCAAAAGAGAAGTTTTTGAGGAAGTTGACCTAAAGCCGAATTTTGATTTTGCCTTTAAAGCCCAAACTGAATATCAGTTAACAGCAGATAAGGCTAAGACAGTAGTTTATTTTGTTGCTAGCTATGTTGCGGGTCAAGAAGTAAAAACTCAAAAAGAAGAGATTTTAGCTAGTAAATGGGTTAGCCTAGCTGAAGCAAAACAGTATCTAACTGTGCATGAGAAGATGGCAGTTTTGACGAAAGCACAGAATTACATTGAACAATAAAAAAGACGAGAGCCTAAGTGACATAGTCCTACTTTAGTAGACAGTACAAATATATAAAATTGTACTATCTATGAAAGCAGGACTTTTTGTATGTCTAGAAAAAGTAAATTTAGCTATGAAGCTAAGCTTAAAGCAGTTAAACAATACATAAGTGGCGAAGCATCACCTGCTTCAATTGCGAAAGCCTTAGGAGCTGGCAGGACTACACTGCGCCAATGGGTATATGCATTTAAAGATCAAGGGCCAGAAGCATTAAGACCGCATAAATATAATCAAAGATACAGTAAAGATTTTAAACTCAAATGCATAGCTGCCTATTTAAATGGCGAAGGCTCATATGATTATCTAACAAATAAGTTTGGTTTGCGAAGTGCTGCACAGTTAAAGCAGTGGGTTATCAAGTATAATAGTCATCAAGAACTCAAGGACTACAATCCTATTCCGGAGGCTTATATGACTAAGAGAAAAAAGACAACCCTAGAAGAACGTAAACAGATAGTGAAATACTGTAAGGATCATCAATGGAACTACAAGGAAACAGCTCTTAAATTTGGCTGCAGCTATGCCCAAGTATACAACTGGTCAAAAAAATACAGCGCAAAGGGAACTGACGGCTTAGCAGATAGGCGCGGTCATCGTTTAAAAGAAGCTGAGCTATCTGAAACTCAAAGGCTAAAGCGTGAAATTGAACAGCTTAAAAAAGAAAATGATATTAAAGACCAAGAGATAGCCTTCCTAAAAAAAGTGAAGGAATTAGAAAGGATGTGTTTGCTGGACAGCCAAAACAAAGACAAATAGCACTTAAACAACAGCAGCGAAATTCTCTTTACAGTTTGATCAGAGAATGTCACCGAGAATATAAGTGGTCAATTGAATGGATGTGCAAACAAGCCAATATTGCCCGGTCAGCCTACTACAAATGGCCTAATCATAAGCCAAGCAAACGTGAACTAAGAGATCAAAAGATTCTTAAGCGTATTAAAGAAATAGCTGAGAGCAATAACAGCCTCTTTGGTTCTCCTAAGATGACTTTGGCTTTAAACAATGAGCTAGCAGACGGTGAGGCCAAAATATACCGTAGAACTGTGGCTCGCTTGATGTGCGTGAATGGCATCTATACTAGCAAGGCCAGATTTAATAAGAGGTATCGCTATCAAGCTGCTAGACCGGAAGAAACTGCCGAAAATCTATTGCATAGAGACTTCAATGCCACTAACCCCAATGAAAAATGGTGCACTGACATTACTGAAGAAAAAATTCCTGGAACAAGTCAAAAGATTTATCTCTGCACTATTTTTGATCTATATGATCGTTTCCCTGTTGGCTATGCTTTAAGCAAGCGCAATGATACAGCCCTAGTTAACGCTGCTCTGTCAGCTGCTTGGAAAAGAGAGCCAAATAGTCATGCAATGCTTCATAGCGATCGAGGATTTCAATTTACCAGGATGCCTTTTAAGCATGAGATAGAAGAACATGGCATGTCACAATCAATGTCTAGAGTTGGACGCTGTATTGACAATGGTCCAATGGAAGGCTGGCAAGGTTTAATTAAAGAAATGCGAGAAGTTCTTTATCCGAATGCGAATAGCTATGAAGAGATGGAAAAAGCCTTTAAAGCAAGCATTGAATACTATATTAATTATGATCCTCAGGAACGCTTCAATGGCAAGAGTGCAGGTCGGGTTAGAAAAGAAGCTAAGAATAATCCAGAGAATATAATTTCATATCCAATAAAACAAGATAAACGATATAAAGACTTTTGGAAAAAGATTGATAAAAAGAAAAATCAGCTCGCACAATAGCGAACTGATTAATCAAATTAATTTATATATTTAAGCTGTCTACTTGACACGGTACGGATCAAAGTGACTCTCGTCTTTTCGTCATTAAGAAACTAAATTTTCAATTATCTGAGGCAATATTTTATTCCTTAATATTAGCTCAATTCCTTGATGATAGCTTCCAAGGTCTTCTTAGCTTCATCTTGAATTGGAGTTTCTGGGTGTTCTTCATCGTACTTGTTGAGCCAGTTCAAACGATCTTGCATTCTATCTTTCAAGGTCTTTTGATATTCTGGGTCATCAAGGTGAACTTCATAGCCTTCGATAGGTAAGTATGATACACCCTTGAAGTTACCAAATGGCTTGAAGTCGCTGTCCTTAATGTTGCCGTTAGCCAAGTCTTCGATTAACTTCTTAGTAACTTCCTTAGGAATATCTTTATCCATAAAGGCATCAGTGTTCAAGCTGTAGCAACTAGCACCACGCTTAGTGAACAATTCCTTGAAGTCTCTGTAGTCACCTGAAACTGGGTAAGCTCTGAATGGGTCTGCGAATGGTTCGATAACCAAAGTATTCATGTCAAAGCCCTTAGGTAAGTTTTCAGCTGAAGTTCTTTTGGTTGCTAAAGTACAGCCCATAGTAGTTGCCAAAACTGGGTCATCGATCTTGATAATTGGTGGTAATGAACCATCTTTCATAATCCAGAACAATGCGGTAATTGGTGACTTTTCAAAGTCTACACGGTGAGGACTGGTGTAACGAGTCTTGATAACACGACCGTTGTTGTTACGTAAGTCTTCAGTAACGATAACTTTCTTGCCATCTTTATCTAAAGTTACGTCACAGTTCATAATAGTAGTGTAGTACTTAGTTTCGTGGTGGCCTGCTGGGTAGTCGTGAGTCTTGTCGAAGTATGAAGGCTCTAAGGCTACTGAAGAACCATCTTCGCGTGAAATGATGAAGGCATCATCGTGTAAAACAGTAATGTCATACTTGCCATCGTACATTTCGTGAGTCAAAGTTGACTTACCTGAACCTGATAAGCCGTAGAAGGCAAAGGTCTTATCATCTTTATCGTCAAAGTGGAATGACTTTTCACCACCGTGACATGCAGTGTAGCCATGACGGTGAGCAATTGCCCAAGCTAAGGTTAGAGTACCTTTCTTAAGTTCACCGAAGTAGCGTAGGTTGAAGACAGCAGCACAGTTATGTGGAGCGTCGAATACGCCTAAACCCTTAGGATAATCTTCATCTTGAACATTTGGATCGAAGTAGAAGTAAATATCTGGTTCATCATAGAATTTTGATTTTTCGTATAATTTTTCAGCTTCATCGTCAAAGAAGTGGAAGTTAAGGATGTATGAAAGAAGGTTAAAGGCTTGATCTTCTGGCATCATGATGTGAGCTTTTACAGTGAATGATGGGTCAAGACCTACTAAAACAGTAGCCTTTAAGTACTTTTGTTCATGTCCCTTGTAAATATCTTCACGTAAGTTGCCGTCTAATGCTTCAGCGTCTTCATTAGGATTGTCAACAAAGTGACGGGCGCTAGCAGTTCTACCTAAAATCTTGCCGTGGTTGTAAACCAATTGGGTTGCACCATGTGGCAAGCCTAATTCCTTAGTGTGTAAAATTGGTAAATCGGTCACAATAACGCCTGATTGCTTCTTAGCTAAGTTATAAGCTTCTGCAACACTAGTTACTTCGTGGACGTTGTTGCCATAAAATGCACTTTCGATAGTAGCACGAGTGCGGCTAAACATTGGGTTGTCTTTTCTTAATTCATCTTGAGAATAACGTTCTTGTGTACTCATATTAAGTTTTTGTCCTCTCTAGGAAGCTTTTATAAAAACGCTTTCAATAACTTACATAAACTATATTAACATACTTGCTTGTTAATAACCATACAAATATTATGAAATGCAAAAGTATATATCAATCGCTAGCTGGAGCTACTTTAGCGAAAATAAATTAGATGATATAATGAACATACGTGCGAAAGGAAGAAAAATGGATTCAAATCAACTTTTTAAGTATGTCTATGCTAAATATGGTTTAAAATTTCAGCCAGTTGTACCAGGTTCGACTAGCACTTATGTCCTGATGTCACCAGTGGATAGTGGCTATTTTGTCATGCTATCGCGTGGTCAAAATCAGCCAGTTTTAGATTTAAAATGTGGCTCAATGGCTGCGTTATTGTTGGACTTACCTGGTTATACTGAGCCTAAAAGAATAAAGGCAAGTGATTGGGTCGGTGCAATCTTGGACAGTGCTAGTGACGACTCTTTAAAAAAAGCGCTTGATCTTGCTTTTAAGTTAGCGATGAATGGCGATGAAGTAAATATTGCACAAGACCAATATTTTTATATTGCTCCAGATAAAGTGGATGATCGGTATCGAGCTCAAAAGATTAAACCACGTGAAAACTTTCGCAAGAAGCATAACACTGACTTGATTCCCGATAGAATAAAAAAGATGCTGGCAATTTATGACTACAGTATTTTGCCTAGTCGTGGTCGAGCTAAAAATTTTTATCAACAAGCTAAACTGATGGCTGATTATGATGATAATTATTCGGAATTCTTCGCTTTCAAACGCTTTTATCCAACCTATCATGATATGAATACGGGGCAGTTACGAAGTTATTTTACTTGGCGGAGTAAAATTCGCCAGCATGTTTTTGAAAAAACGAGTACGTCCTATGCCTTTGTCTATATCTATGAATTGTTGAATAACATTGGGGTCGCTGATCCGCAAGCCGGCTATGGAAAACTGCTCGAATTTGAAGAAAATTATGTGCAAAAATTTGATTTGAGTATTGATGTTTATTTGCAAGACTGGTTAAAAGATTATGTGCTTTATTATGGCTTAGACGAAAAAATTATTAAGCAGCGTTTTGCGGCAGAGATTAAACGTGATCATGATTATGAAATTTTGCATCATCCGGAGAATTTTTCCGCTCAAGAATTAGCTAAAGTTTTCGCTAAAAAAACAACTTATTGGCAGACGTCTAAAATTATTAATAAAAATGAAGCTTTGTTTACTAAATTGTTGTATTGTGTGTGGCAAGAGTTGCTTGATGCTAAAAAATATGGCATTGCATATTACAGTGCCTTTGTGGGCAAGCCTGATATAATTGAAAAGCTAATTTTTGCAGGTAGTGTTTTTTATCCGCGAAAACGTCAAGTAGCCAATCAAGAGATTGATGCAGTGAGAAAGTATCATTGTTATCAAGGAAAATGGCAAATTCACTGTGATCAGCAGGTTAAAAGACAGCGAGTTAATTTGAATAATTTTTTGCATGAATTAGACCGTGTGGCCCGTAAAGAGTTTAAGTTGGGACGGTCGATTAAGCCGCGCTTTATTGATCAGGCTGTGTTGAAGGCGATTGAAGCGGGGATTGCAAAATATCGCATTCAAGAAAAGCAAGCGCAGCTGGACAAAATAAAAATTGATTTTACTGACTTGGATCAAATACGAGCCAATGCTTCAAAGACGCGGGATAGTTTATTGACGGAAGAAGAAAAGAAACTAGAGCAAGCTGAAACACAGCCAGTAGAAGCAGAGCAAACGCTAGACGAAACAGTTAATTTTGATAATGATTATGCTTTGAATGAACATGAAATGTTTTTCTTGCATGCCTTGCTCACGCAACAGCCATGGCAGGAATACCTGAAGCAGCATCACTTAATGGCCTCGATTTTGATGGATAGTATTAATGAAAAATTATTTGATGAATTTGGTGATGTCGTTTTAGAAAATGATGACCAAGATCAACCACAATTAGTTGCTGACTATGTAGATGATTTAAGAGAAATGTTTTTGAAGGGATTAAATTATGCCACAAAAAAGAAGAGTACCGAAAAGAATCGCGCAAACTGTGCTTAATTCCTTAAAAGGTGGGGTTGTGCCACGGATTGGTTTGCCTTATATCACGGTTGGTAGAAAAGCCGAAATTGAAGCTTTATTGCATGACGTTGATGTCATTCAAGAAGGTGGTGCAAGTTTTCGCTTTATTGTTGGACGTTATGGGTCAGGCAAGAGCTTTTTATTGCAAACGATTCGCAATTATGTGATGGATAAAAATTTTGTTGTCGTTGATGGTGACCTTTCTCCAGAAAGGCGACTGCAAGGATCAAAGGGACAAGGATTAGCTACCTATCGTGAATTAATTCAAAATTTATCAACTAAAACTAGACCAGAAGGTGGCGCCTTGACCTTGATCTTGGATCGCTGGATTAATTCAGTGCAGATGCAAGTTTCTCAAGAAACCGGGTTAAGCAATGATGATCCTCAGTTTGAAGCAAAAGTTGATCAAAAAATCTATGGCGTGATTGCTTCGCTGAATGAATTAGTTCATGGGTTTGATTTTGCCAAATTGCTTAATATGTATTATCACGCTTATATGAGCGGTGATGATGAGACCAAAGCTAAAGTAGTTAAGTGGTTCAGAGGAGAATATAGTCATAAAACCGAAGCTAAAAAAGCTTTGGGTGTCGATATTATTATTTCAGATAGCGATTGGTATGAATATCTCAAGCTTTTTGCGACTTTCTT
Source organism: uncultured Lactobacillus sp. (assembly GCF_947367125.1). Classification (GTDB taxonomy): domain Bacteria; phylum Bacillota; class Bacilli; order Lactobacillales; family Lactobacillaceae; genus Lactobacillus. Next base: position 10,476 of record NZ_CANBCQ010000044.1, on the reverse strand, counting down.
TAGACAAGCTGGTTACGCTGGTTTAATGATTATGATTGATGAATTGGTCAATATTTACAAGATTCCGAATGCGATTAGTCGGCAATATAATTATGAAAAGATTCTGACCATGTATAACGATACCTTGCAAGGCAAGGCCAAGTACTTAGGCATTATCATGTGTGGAACGCCGCAAGCAATTGAGGATCGGCGGCGCGGTGTTTACTCATATGAAGCATTGCGTTCACGGCTAGCTACAGGAAAATTCGCCCAAGCAGGAGCGCGGGACATGTATGCACCAGTAATTAAATTAGAGCCTTTAACGGCAGAAGAAATGATGGTTTTAACCGAAAAATTGGCGGATATGCATGCTAATTTATATGGCTATGAGCGCAGTATTACGGATGATGATTTAGCTCAATTTATTAAGATTGAATATACTCGCATAGGTGCCGATACTAATATTACGCCGCGTGAAATTATCCGCGATTTTATTGAACTACTAGATATTGTCTGGCAAAATCCACAAACAGACATTAAAACACTGCTTAATTCAGATCAGTTCTCTTACACTAAGTCTGAAGCGGTATCTGACAATAAGGAGCCAGATTACACTGAATTTAAGATTTAAGGAAAAGCAAAATGGACGTTTTTTCACATTATGCACCATTTATTCAAGACTATATTTATGAGCACGGTTGGCAAACTTTGCGTTCAATTCAGGTAGCGGCAGCTGAGGAAATTTTTAATACTGATCATAATGTATTGTTATCAGCTTCAACGGCTTCTGGAAAAACCGAGGCAGCATTTTTCCCTATTTTGTCGGACATTTATCAAGAACCACAAGATTCGGTTAAGGTGCTGTATATTGCGCCGCTAAAGGCATTGATTAATGATCAATATGAGCGGTTAACTGAGTTGTGTCAGGATGTAGACATTCCAGTTTGGCGCTGGCATGGGGATATTGCACAAACGCAGAAAAGGAAATTGCTTAAGCATCCTTCGGGCATTTTGCAAATTACGCCGGAGTCGCTTGAAAGCTTTATGATCAATAAGCATATGGATATCCCGCATTTATTTGGCAGGTTGAAGTATATCGTGGTTGATGAATTGCATTCGTTTTTAAGAAGTAATCGCGGCGGGCAGACCTTCTGCTTGATTGAACGTTTGAGCAAGTTAGCTGGTGTCAATCCTAGAAGAATTGGGCTTTCTGCTACAATTGGCAATTTGAGGGATGCCAGCAAGTTTCTGGGAGCTGGATCTAGTCGGGAGACAGTAGCACCTAAAGTGCAAAATCAACCGCAAATCTGGCACTTATCGATGGAACATTTTTACCAAACTGATCCACAAGCAAGCAGTAAAGATTTTGATCCCAGTCAAGTTGAACCCAAAACCGACAGGGCACCGGAATTAGCGGATCCTGGAATTGGTTATATTTTTGAGCATACTCGTGGTAAAAAGTGCCTTGTTTTTACTAATAGTCGCGAAGAATGTGAAGCAGTCTGTCAAGAACTCAGAGCCTATTGTGCCTACAATCATGAGTCTGATCGTTTTATGATTCATCATGGAAATTTGTCGCCAGCCTTGCGTGAGACAGCAGAAGCAGCAATGAAAGATGAAGATGTTTATATGACGACCTGTGCGACAGCAACGCTTGAACTAGGGATCGATATAGGACAATTAGAATCAGCCTTTCAAATTGATGCGCCCTTTACTGTGTCAGGCTTTTTACAAAGAATGGGGCGGACGGGTCGACGCGGCAATCCACCGGAAATGCACTTTGTCATGCGCGAGGAGCATCCAGAATCAAGGACGATGTTGCCGGAATTAATTCCGTGGCCGCTATTGCAAGGGATTGCTTTGGTGCAGCTTTATGCTGAAGAAAAGTGGGTTGAACCACCTGCACCTAACCGACTTCCTTATAGTTTGCTTTATCATCAGACCATGAGTACATTAGCGTCAAGCGGAGAAATGACGCCAGCAGAATTAGCTTCAAGAGTTTTGACTTTATCGTATTTTCATAATGTTTCGCAAGAAGACTATCGTGTTTTATTAAAACACCTGCTTAAAACTGACCACATCGAATGGACTGAAAATCATGGCTTGATTGTTGGCTTAGCCGGTGAAAAAGTTGTGAATAACTTTAAATTTTATGCTGTTTTCCAAGAAAATGAAGAATTTAGCGTCCATGCTGGCAGCGAAGAATTGGGAACGATCGTTAAGCCGTCTCCAGTTGGCGATAAAATTGCGATTGCTGGCCGTGTCTGGGTAGTTGAAGATATTGATCGCAAGCGTCATCAAGTATATTGTCATGAGGTAAAGGGGAGAATTCCAGCCTATTTTGGCGATGTACCGGGTGATATTCAGCCGAAAATTTTGCAAAGAATGAAAAAGGTGCTCGAAGAAAATTTGCTGTATCCTTACTTAATGCAAAATGGCAAGGCTCGATTAACGCAAGCACGTGATACTGCAGCAGCTGCTGAATTAATGAAGAAGAATTTGATTAAACTGGGCGGCAATATGTGGTGTCTTTTCCCATGGACCGGGACTTATGCTTTCTTAGCTTTAGAGCGGTTAATCAAGATTAAATGTGGTGAAAAGTTGAATATTCGCGGTTTTAATTCATCAAGACCATATTTCATGTACTTTGCGATGAATGGTGATGAAAGTGATTTTTGGCGCGTTCTTAGTGAAGAAGCGGCGAAAGACTTCGCTCCCTTAGATTTGGTTTATCCAAAAGAAGTACCTGGGATTGATAAGTATGATCAGTATTTACCAGCAGAATTGTTACGAAAAGAATTTGCGCAAAGTGTGTTAGATATTCAAGAAATGAAGCGTTGCGTTAAGCAAATGGCGGAAGAATATCAAAGGAATAAATAATTATTTGTTATAATAGACAAAAATCAGATAGAAAAGAGAAGAATAATGGCTTTAAAAATTAATCAATCTGTTTCTAAGGACGCTCAAGCACGTGATTTGCTCAAAGAATTAGTCAAGGTGCACCAAGTTCATCAAGCTTATAATGTGCGTGAATTGACCGACGCTGATGAACAAATTTTGGAAAAGGCATTTAATAAGACTCGACAATTGATGCCAAGAATTACTGCTAAGAAAATTAAGTTCGATGATAAGCAGTGGGATTCATTGTTCAACTTGCTGATGGCAGAGCAAATTGCTTTTGCTCGCGTATTGAGTGAAGGCGATGAAAATTTGGCAGCTTATGCTCAAGCGAAGAATCAAGCTGAACAAGCATACGCTTTAGTTGAAGCACAAATTAATAAATTAGAAAATCAAAAGTAAGAAAAATTCCTGCCCGATCGGTAGGAATTTTTTGTTAGGCTGAATTATAACTTTGCATTTATTTGTTTAATTGATTTTTTTACTGATTGATAAATAATTGTCCAAATAATAAAGTAGCCAATGATAAACATTAGTGTGAAAATTCCAATGACAATCCAACTTGGTGTCATCCAACCATTTAGCAAATAAACCATTAATAAGGTGAAATAAATAAGGATAAAATCAATAGTTGTAGCTTTTTTCATAGAAAGTTTTTCAATTGTAAAGACAGCTCCCGCTCCACCCTGAACAAAGGCAAGCAGAAAAGTAGAAAAAATTCCCCAAGCTACTTCATTAACTGATAAATTTGTGATTATGCCAGCTTGATGTAGGCAATAATAGACAATTGCTAAGATTAGTGGTCCAAAACCAGCTGCGATTAATCCTCGTAATATAAATTTTTTTGCAACTTTCATGATTCTAGCTCTTTCCTAATTTTAGAAAAACATCGTCTTGAAACATAGTCACTCAAACCATTTTGGAAAATAACATTAACACCGGCTTCTTTATCTGTAGTAAAACGAGCAATTTGCTTACGATTGGCAATAGCTGATTTATCAATTTGCCAAAAGTTAGCAGGTACTGATGCAGCTAATTGATCTGTAAAGGAAGATTTTTGATGAACTTGCGCTTGGACAAATTCTTCTTCATGTGGTTTGATAAAAAGTTCGAACTTCATGATTTAATTTACTCCTTTCAACTATGAGTATACGTAAAAAGGTACGGAAAAACAGTAAAGTTATGGTCATCGGTCATTTCATGACAGTATTCGGTAAAATGCTTGGCGTAGCCCCTTTACAATCGACAACAAAGTTTTGTACACTACTTATTAAAAGAAAGTAATAGGAAGAAGAATTAAATGATTCATAATTCAACTATTGATGCTCAAGTTAATCACAGATCAATTAGAAAATTCAAGAATGAAACGTTAAATAAAGAGCAGCTCACAACTTTATACACAGTTTTTCAACATACTGCTACCAGTATGTTTATGCAAAATGCGAGTTTATTACATATAACTGATCCAAAGCAAAAGCAGAGAATTAAGGAACTTTGCAACCAAAAATATGTTGGGGCTGAAGGTGATTTGTTTATTTTTATTGTGGATTTATACCGCAACCAACAAATTCGCCAGCAATTAGGCAAGGACGACGGTCGAGTTCATACGACTGATATCTTTTTCCAAGCGATGGAAGATACACTACTTGCTTATCAAAACGTGGCTAATGCGGTAGAAAGCATGAATCTCGGTTATGTGCCACTAGGAACAGTAAATGATCATCCTCTTGAGATGCTGAAAGAACTGGATTTGCCTAAATTGACTTTTCCAGTTCTGGGGATGCAAGTGGGCGTACCTGATCAAGAGCCACAATTGAAGCCGCGTTTGCCCCTTAAATTTACCTGTTTTGAAGGTAAATACAAAAAAGATTTTGATGTAAAAGATCTCAAGGACTACTATGACGTCGTTACGACTTATTATGACTTGCGGGATGCTAATCGCCGGATTGATTCGTTTACTAAGCAGATTACGGGTAAAAAGTTGGATCTGCATGAAACTGATCGTGATCAATTGCCGGAGGAATTGCACAAGCAAGGATTGTGCTTAGATTGGAAATAATATCTATTTTTGGATACTAGCTGAAAAAAAGGCCGTTGCGCCAATTAGCGACATTTGGTATAATTCATGTGTTATGAGTTTGCTGAATTAGCTCAGTTGGTAGAGCATCTCCCTCGTAAAGAGAAGGTCGCCAGTTCGACTCTGGCATTCAGCATCAGAGTATTACAAAAAAGCCTGTAATGAAGCCCGGCCTATGGTTGAGTATTCATGCAGGCTTTTTATTTTTGGTAGATAGTTAAGAAAGAGTTAATATAACGCCGTTTTAGGCATAAAAATATCTTGAAACCCTACCGCTAGATATAATTAAGCTATCAGAAGTAGGATGAGGTGGTATAGATGACTAGAGGAAAAATTAAACGATTTGTCCAAATTGCCAAATATACAATTAGTATCGTGATAGTGATCTATCAATCGGCACAAAAGATTTATCGAATCAAAAATAAAATGAGTGCGCAAAAATATTCTAGTTCACAGAAGAGCAAGGTAAGTACAACTAAGTAACCAAAAACAGGCAAGTGTAAGATCTTGCCTGTTTTACATATTACGCAGATTTTTATTAAAGATTACCATTGCAATTACTAAGACTAAGATGGCAACTGCTGTGGCTAAAGTTCCCCAGATATTGCCGTGGGCTGTGATTAAGCTGCGAACTAATGCTGTGACACCTAGGCCTAGCAAAAAGTTGATGCTAGTATGTCCGTGATGGCGCAAGGCAGAGATAATCATTGCCGTAAATTCAAAGAAAAGGAAGAAAACAATTATTTCATCCATAATTGCAGAATTACTTTCTTGGATTTTAACTGAAAATAGCGACTGAAATAATGGAATTAGATCGCGAAATAGCAGAATAATTAAAAGAATACCTAATAGGCCAATTGCGATGACTAGTAACATCTGTAAAAAGCGGGCAAATTTGCTAATGAATTTGTTGAAGTTTTTCATTGATAAATCCTTTCTTTATTTATATTAAGTATAAAGTAAGTAATGCGTTTGAGAACAATAAATATCACCCACCATGCGTCAAACATGCGAAAGCGCTTTTTCTTTTCTATAATAGAAATAAAGAAAAATTAGATGAAAGGAAAGAAACATGTCGCTCAGAACAAAATTTAACTATATGGCTACAGGTCGTCCTTATAATGATGCCGAACCACGTCTTGATACCTTAAGAGATTTGGCTACCTTGAAAACCAACAATATTAATAATGAAGCTGATCATGCTAAAAAAGAAGTGCTAATTAGAGAACTTCTCGGTTCAACGGGAAAGCATCCCTTCGTAAATCCCAATTTTCGTTGCGAATTCGGCTTTAACATTCATGTCGGTGATAACTTTTATGCCAATTATGATTGCGTAATTTTAGATGGTGCGCCGGTTTATATTGGCAATAACGTTTTGCTAGGGCCAAAAGTTGGCTTGTACACAAGCAATCACTTGTTTGACCCAGAAGAAAGAAAAATGGGTGGTTGCGTAGCCCATTCAATTGGTATCGGCGACAATGTTTGGCTAGGTGCTGGAGTCACTGTAACGCCCAACACGATTATCGGTCGCAATTCGATTATCGGTGCCGGAAGTGTGGTGGTACAGGACATCCCGGATGGCGTAATTGCGGCTGGTAATCCTTGCCAGGTAATTAGAAAAATTACCCCGGCTGACCGAACCGGTTTTGATCCTAATAGTAGTAATTTTTTGTAGTAAAGAAAAACAGTGTTGAATGTTAGAAGTTCAACACTGTTTAATTCATTATTGAGGAATTTAGCAACGCCATTCAACGCCGGTCATTTTGACATCCTTTTGGGCCTTAATTAATTCAGCACCGTTACCGATGTCAACGCCGCCATCAAGCAGACCTTCGTCACTCTTCAAAGTCAGTGAGGCATTAGCGTAGTCAACCACCATGTTTGGCCCCATCATGGCTGTATCATATTTAGAGGTGTAAATCTTAACGCCCTGATCATTTTCAAGCTTGATTGGGTAGTCAGGATCAACTTTGTCCACGTAAATGATAGAAAAGTGACTGCCAATGGCGCAACCGCCACCTTTGATGGAATACTTGCCGCCGCCATCGTCGGCAATCAAAATTAAGATTTTATCCAAAATTTCGCGTCTCTTTAAGTAGTCGAGCGCCTTATCAGTGAAGGCAATTTTCATCTTAAACACTTCTTTCTTAACTCATTTAGTTACCTTTATTATAATGAAAAAGTTAGCTTAATAAATTGATTTAAATCAAGGATTAGCTGATTTTGCTAGAGAAAAGGTACAATATAATTAAATTATTGGAGGAAAAATAATGAACAAAAATGATCATGATACCGACGAGTTTGACTGGTTAGATTCGATTATTAATGAAGAAACTGACAAGCGAATAAAAAATGATGTTGATAAAAAGCCAGATCAACCAGATGATGACGATAGTCACTGGTTTGATTCAATCATCGATGCAGCTGTTGAAAAGCGGACTGAAGAGAATGAAAAAATTCTACGTAAGTTGAAAAATCAAGCTTAAAAACTTTGGCGTGGGGATGTTCATCTTCCCAACTAGCATAGACATCAGACGGCATTTCTTCGGCTGATTGATATTTGAAAGAATCAACATGTAAATCATTAGCCTCAATTGCATTTTCTGGATTAAACATAGTAATCACTTCTTTTCATCATTATTGTAGTCTATTTGATGCAAAGTGAAATAAAAAGGTTTTGGATAAAGATCACGAGGTCGGGTGATCTTTGCTTGAGATGTGGTGAAATTATACTTAGAGTTTAATACAAATTTGGTATCATGTGAAAAGTCCAAAATGCATCTGCTATAATAAGAAAAAAGAATATTAGTTTCGTTTGACGCTTGGGGGAGTATTAAAATGAAGAAAATAATTAACCGTACCTTGTTAGATGATCGAGTGAAAGAGAACTATATCTTTATTTCTGACATTCATGGCAATCTAGAAACTTTGGACCTAATTAAGCAAGCACAAGCAGACTTTCCGGTAGCCCAATTAGTTGCTGGTGGGGATTATGTTGATGGCCGCGAACATGTGAAAGAAGTATTGAATTTTTTAATTGAGCAAAAAAGTAAAGGTGCGATCATTCTTCTGGGGAATCACGAGCAAATGCTGCTTAATTTTGTGGAAAAAAGAGAGCATCAAAACGGCATTTGGTTTTATAATGGCGGCGGTAAAAGTTTAGTTAGTCTATTTGGCAGTACTGTTTTACCAGAGCAATTGCGCGACAGTGAATATTATCGCTTCCTAAAAAGCTGTCCAATTATGTATGAAACGCCGCATTTGATTTTTGTTCATGCAGGTGTGCGGCCAGATAATCGTTACAATGATCCGGCTACTTACACTGAGATAGAGTATGGCTTGAAGTTTGATTATGACTTTTATCGTGTTTGGGCACGAGATGAGTATTGGTACTCTGATCCATTGTTGAAAATCATGGCACATAATCAAACTGGCAAGACGATTGTAACCGGGCATACACCAACTGCTACTTTAGCTGGAAAGTTTGTGGATGGTCGTGAAATGAAACGTTTGCCAATTGATGATTGTGTCGTTAGAACGGTGCAGTATCCAGATGAGCCAGCGCGAATCTTTACTGATGGCGGCTCACATTCTGATCCTTTAATTTATCCGCATAATGATGGTAATGTGGTAGTGTTGAACGGAATAGGAGAAATCGTTCGCGTCTATAATTGGAAGCATCCCCAAGGATAAAAAATCTAGCATAGTAAAAAGGCATCCGCAGGGATGCCTTTTTTGATTTAGAGATCGAAAACCTAAATTAGTCTTCTACTTTTTTAGCTTCGTTCATGGCCTTCATGATTGAAAGGTTCTTTGAATGACAATCTTTGATCATTTGTAAATCTTCTTCGCTTAACTTAACGTCGTATTTAGTCATAACTTCATTTCCTCACTTTATTCTTATGATTACATGTAAACTATAGCACTTACAGACATAACTGCAATATTTTTCTTGGTAGATTAATATTTCTGTGAAAATAGTGGTAATAAAACCGCTTTCATGATATTATTAATTCGATAGGTATATACCAAAGAAACACGAGCTCATTTTTTGTAGATTGAAGAGGGAATTATTATGGCTAATAGTAAATCAAGCGGAGGTTTGAATGCGTTTGTTAACAAACACATTATGCCCGTGGCCGCTAAAATAGGTAGTTTTAAGCCTTTAATTGCTGTTCGTGACGGTATCGCCATGGCTATGCCGTTAATTATTGTGGGATCATTATTCATGATCATTAACTCATTCCCAGTAGCTGGTTGGTCTGATTGGCTATCAAAAACCGCGGTTCACGGGGTAAGCTTAGCGCAGATTTTAGCTAAGATTACTAATGGCTCCTTTGGAATCATGGGATTAATTGCGGCTTTCGGAATTGCTTGGAGTTATGCTAACCAGCATAAAACAGATGGTGTTTCTGCCGGGATTATTTCCGCATCAGTCTTCTTTATTTTGACACCAAGCATTATGAGTGGAGATAAGGTTCCGGTTGAAGGCTTTCCTTATACTTACTTAGGTAGTAGAGGCTTATTTGTAGCTATTATCTTTGGCCTTTTGAGTGCTTGGATTTTCCAATGGTTTATTAACCATAATATTCAAATTAAAATGCCAGCTACTGTACCACCTGCTGTGGCTAAGAGCTTTTCAGCTTTAATTCCAGGAGCTGCTGTAATTGCTATTGCTGGCTGTGGTTACTGGCTTTTTGCTTGGACTGGCTGGGGCAATATTCACGATGTAATCATGAATATTTTAGCTAAGCCATTGGGCGCGCTAGGCGATACCTTAATCGGTACATTAGTTTCAATTATTTTATTGAGTTTATTCTGGTTTGTTGGTATCCATGGTGGTAACGTAGTTAACACTGCAATGCAGCCAATTTGGTTGATGCAGACTGATGCTAACCGTGTATTGAATCAGGCAGGTAACTTAGACTTAGCTCATGGCGGACATATTGTTACGCAACCATTCATCGATAACTTTGTTTACATGGGTGGTGGCGGTGCCACTATTGGGCTAATACTGTGTATTGGATATTTGGTATGGCGCAAGCGTGCAAGTAAGCAAAACAAGGTTCTGGCACCACTGACTATCGTGCCTGGTTTGTTCAATATTAATGAACCAACTATGTTTGGTCTGCCAGTTGTAATGAATTTATTGCTAATCATTCCGTTTATGATTGCGCCAATGGTAAATGCGATTACCACTTATTTTGCGATGGATTTAGGCTTAGTTCCATTATGTAACGGGACTGTGATTCCTTGGACAATGCCGCCAGTTATTTCGGGATTTTTGGCAACGGGAAGTATTGCTGGATCAATTTTACAAGTAATCAATATTATCTTAGACATTTTGATTTATCTACCATTTATTGTGGCACTTAACAAACGTCAACTTATAGAAGAAGATAAGGCAGAATAATAAAAATAAATCAATCAAATATTTCTGCAAATTGAGTGTCTGGGAAAAAACTAGCTCCTAGACCATAATAATAGGACGATCAAAATTCTTAAGTGAGTTTTGATCGTCC